>NZ_JBEPFC010000054.1:0-42150 GCF_040301705.1 Streptomyces sp. NPDC000151
GGTGGCCGCGCGCGGGACCGCCCTGGGCTCGGTGCGCGCGCTCAGCGGCCCGGAGGAGGCGCCGATGCCGTGCGCCCGGCCGGTGGCGGGAGCGGTGGTGATCAGATCCTGCGGCACGATGAGAACGGCACGCACACCGCCGTACGCCGAAGTACGCAGCGACACCTGGAAGTTGTACGCCTGGGCCAGCCGGCCGACGACCGCGAGGCCGAGCCGCGGGGTCTCCCCCAGGTCGTTGACGTCGATGCCCTCCTGGGCCTGCTGGAGCATCCGCTCGGCCCGCTTGCGGGCCTCCTCGCTCATGCTGACGCCGCCGTCCTCGATCTCGACGGCGATGCCGGACTGCACCTCGACCGCGGTGAGGTGGACGCGGGTCTGCGGCGGGGAGTAGCGGGTGGCGTTGTCCAGCAGCTCGGCGAGCGCGTGGATGAGCGGCTCGACGGCCGTGCCGACGACCGCGACCTCCGAGACGGAGTGCAGCTCGACGCGCTGGTAGTCGATGATCCGGGACATCGCGCCGCGCAGCACGCTGAACAGCGGGACGGCGCGGCTCCACTGGCGGCCGGGGCGGGCGCCGCCCAGTACGGCGATGGAGTCGGCGAGGCGGCCGATCAGCGCGGTGCCGTGGTCCAGCCGGAGCAGGTCGCCGAAGACCTCGTGGTTCTGGCCGTGCCGGTCCTCCATGCCGCGCAGTTCCTGCGCCTGCTGGTGGACGATGGCCTGGACGCGGCGGGCGATGTTCACGAACGCGCGCTGGGCGGACTCGCGCAGGTCCTCCTCGGCGACGACCGCCTCCAGGACGGAGCGCAGCACTGCCTGGTGGGCCGCGGCGAACTCGGGGGTCAGGCCGGACTCGCGGGCCTCCTGGGCCAGCCGCTCCGTCATCGAGGCGAGCACGTCCTCGGGGAACTCGTCCTGGCCGAGCCGGGTGACGACCTCGGGCAGCAGCCCTTCGGCGAGCCGTACGGTCGCGGCCTCCTGGCGGGCCAGCACCGCGGCCTGCGCGTCGGAGCTCCGGCGCAGGGCCGTCAGCGCGCGGCCGCGGCGGGCGACCTCGGCGGAGAGGAGCGCCACCGCGACGGTGGCGACGCCGCCCGTCCACAGGACCGGCGTCAGCGCGGCGGAGGGGACCAGTACGGCGGCGACGACGGCGGCGATCACGGTGAGCGCCGCCGGAAGTATCCACGCCAACGCCGAAGCGGGTCGCAGGCCCCCGGGCGACGATCCATCTCGAACCATCAGCACCCTCAACCAATCAAAAAGATACGGGGAAGTCCTCGGGCGCAGCTGCGAGGGCAGCGTCGACACGGAGGTCACCCGTGGTAACTGCCAGTACGCTGAGCCGTCTTCAGCATAACCGGACTTGATCACTCCTTGACGGCGGGTCATGTCGCCGCAGGTGAACGGCTGTCGGCCCGCTGAACGGACATCGCTGTCCGCCTGGCGCACATCTCGCGGGGGCCGCGATGTCACCTTCCGGACGGCGGCCGCGCACGCCAGATCACCGCATGGCCAAGGGAGTTGGCCATGCGGTGCCTCGGTGGAACGTCGGCTCACAGGCGTACGGTCCGCCGCGGCTGCGTCCTGGCGTCCGCCAACAGGCCGTGCATGGTGGCGAATTCCTCGACGCACTTGCCGGTGCCCGCCACGACGCAGTGCAGCGGGTCGTCGGCGACCACGACGGGCACGCCGGTCTCGTCGCGCAGCAGCCGGTCCAGGCCGCGCAGCAGCGCCCCGCCTCCGGTGAGCGCGATGCCGTGCTCAATGACGTCGCCGGACAGCTCGGGCGGGCACGCGTCCAGGGTGCGCCGGACGGCCTGGACGATCGCGTCGACGGGCTCGGCGAGCGCCTGCCGGATCTCCTCGGCGGTGATCTCCTGGGTCCGCGGCAGGCCGTTGACCTGGTCGCGGCCGCGGACGGTGTACGCGTCGATGCGCAGCGGCACGGTGTCCTCCGCGTCCGCGCCGTCGGCGGGCGGCTCCGGCAGATGGACCTCCTCCGGCGTCCACAGCGCCGAGCCGATCGCGATCTTGATGTCCTCGGCGGTGCGCTCCCCGATGGCCAGCGCGTGCTTCTTCTTGACGTACGCCGTGATCGCCGCGTCCATCGCGTCGCCCCCGACCCGCACGGACTGCGCGGTGACGAGGCCGCCCATCGAGACCACGGCGACCTCGGTCGTGCCGCCGCCGATGTCCACCACCATGCAGCCCACCGGCTCGGCGACCGGCAGCCCGGCCCCGATCGCGGCCGCCATCGGCTCCTCGATCAGCTGCACCTCGCGGGCGCCCGCGCGCTTGGCGGAGTCGATGACCGCGCGCCGCTCGACGCCGGTGATGCCCGACGGTACGCAGACCACCACCCGCGGCCGGGACAGCCGGCGGCCCGGCAGCGCCTTCTTCATCAGCCCCCGCAGCATCCGCTCGGCGGCGTCGAAGTCGGCGATCACGCCTTCCTGGAGCGGCCGCATCGCGGTGATGCCGGACGGGGTGCGGCCGATCGTGCGCTTGGCCTCCGTGCCGACCGCGATGACGTCGCCCGCCGCGTTCACCGCGACCACGGACGGCTCGTTGAGCACCACGCCCTTGCCGCGGGCGTAGACCAGGGTGTTGGCCGTCCCGAGGTCGATGCCTATGTCGTACGTACCGCCGGAGGAAGTGCTGGACGCCATGAGGAGTTCGCTCGCTCGCTTTCGGCTCGGACTGCGGACACACCCGCGGCGCGGCGCACGGACCCCCCGACATCGCGCCCCAGACGACAGCAATGACGTCAATAACGGGCAATTACCTACCCTACCGGCATCGCATAGTTGCACGCCGTCCGGCCCGGGCCCGAACGGACCGGCGCTCAGCGCCCGGTGCGGTTCAGCGCCTGCGCGAGGTCGTCCAGCGCGTCCACCAGCAGGCCCGCCGCGCGCAGCGCCACGCCCTGGCCCTCCGTCTCCGCGTCCCAGACGGCCAGCCACCTGTGCAGCCCCGACCAGTCCAGGTCCCCGCCCTCCCTGATGGCCCGGGCCGCGCGCTCGACCGAGGGCTTCAGCTCGGCGGCGAACGCGTCGGCGCCCGGGGACGGTTCCGCGTCCGGGCCCGGCAGGTGAGCCTCCATCAGCATCGTGACGCGGCCCATCGCGTTGAGGGCCGCCTCCGCCGCCTGCGTGGCGCCCTGCGAGAGCCCGCGGTGCCGCACCGGTTCCTGCCCGGCGCGCTCCCCGCTCTTCACCCACGCGACGCGCGCGGCGCGCAGGTCGAGCAGGGCCTCGCGGACCCGGCGCGGCCGGCGCTCGGCGGGTCGCGCGTAGATCTCCAGGACGGCGACGGCGTACCGGCCGCCCGCCTCCAGCCACTCCGCCAGCCGCTCGCGCAGCCGGGACGTCTCCCAGGCCGGGAAGAGCGCGTACGAGAGTGTCGCCAGCACGCCGCCGAGGAGGGTGAGCACCACCCGCTCCTGCACGGTCTGTTCCCAGCCGGCGCCCGCGATGCCGAGCAGGAAGACGACGTACGCGGCGACGCAGGCCGAGGTGACCGCGACGCCGGTGCGCAGCAGCAGGTACATCAGGAAGGCGCACACGATGGCCAGGCCCGCGTCGACGTACTGCCCGGGGTGGAACAGGGCGATCACCCCGCCGCCGACCGCGACGCCGAAGAGGGTGCCGGTGAAGCGGGCGATGCCGCGCTGGTACGTCTGCGCGAAGTCGGGACGCATGATCATCACGGAGGCGAGCGGCGCCCAGTAACCGTGCCCGAAGGGCAGCGCGGTGCCCATGAGGTAGCCGACCGCGGCCACCGCGGCGACCCGCAGCGCGTGCCGCAGGACGAACGAGGACCAGCGCAGCTCCCGACGGACGGCCCGCAGCACGACCGGGACCTGGCGGTGGACGGCGGGCCGCAGCAGGTGCGGCCGGTCGCCGTCGGAGACGGGGCCGGTGGGCTCGACGGGCTCGTCGGCGACCTCCACGGCGTCGGCGAGCAGGCTCAGCAGCCGGGCCGCCGAGCGGCGCGCCGGACCGGTCAGCATGTCGCCGGACTCCGGTACCTCCAGGGTGTCCATGGCGTCGGCGGGCAGCCGGACCGGCCGGGCGTGACGGATAGCGGAGGCCACCGCGTCCAGTACGGTCGCGGCGGCGCCGAGCAGTTCGCGGGCGCGGTCCCGCTCGGGGCCCTCCAGCGGGGCGCCGACGACGGGGTCGGCGAGCGAGGCGAGGGCGGGGCGCACCTGTTCGGCGAGGGTGCGGGGGCCGTGCAGCTGGGCGGGGCGGCGCCGGGCCTGGCGGGGCGTCACCCGGGAGGCGAGCCGCGCGTCCATCAGGGGCTGCGGGTCGAAGGGCGCCACCGGGTCGTGGCGCAGCCGGCGCGCGTAGTCGGCCTCGGCGGCGAGCGCGTCGGCCAGCGCGTCCCGCTGCCGCCCCCACCGGCGGATGGGGAAGAGCACGATGAGCGCGGCCTGTACGCAGCCGCCGACCGCGATCAGCGCGGCGTGCTCCAGCGCGCCCAGTACGGAGGTCGGCAGGGTGACCGTCACCAGCATCACCGCGACCGTCTGCGTGCCGATCAGCCCGGAGACCGGCCCGACGGCCCAGCACAGCCCCGCGAGCAGGGTCCAGGCGCCGAGCAGCAGCACGAACAGCACGGTGTGGGACGCGGCCAGATAGCCGAGGAAGGTGGAGACCGACAGGCCGCCCGCGACGGCCAGCGCCAGCAGCGGGCGCGGCCGCCAGCTGCGCTGGAAGGTGGCGATGGCGGCGGAGAAGGCACCGAAGGCGGCGGAGACGGCGAGCACCGGGGAGCCCAGCCACAGACAGCCCCCGACGACGAGCGCGACGCCCGCGGCGCCGCGTACCGCGATGAGCGGCGTCAGCTTGGCCCGTTCGACGCTCAGCCCGGAGCGGGCGGTCTGCTTCAGCGCGCTCGTCCAGGTCATACCGAGAGAATACGTGCCGGATGCCGTGAAATCGGGCGGCTGCGCACGCGCGGCACCCCCGTACCGGCCGCCCCTCGGATGGCGGCCGGTACGGGAACCGCGGGCGTCAGGGGCGCTCTGGGCTGCAGTCGATCTGGGTGAGCTTGATCGGCTTCTTCGCGTCGAGGTCGACGTACGCGGTGAAGTGCTGGTTCGGGCCGTGCGCCCACTTGGTGGTCACCGTCGCCCAGCCGACGCCCGCGGACTGCGCGGTGGTCACCCACCCGATGGCGATGTCCCGCGGGTTGTTCTGCGCGCACAGCAGGACGTCGTACTTCTTGTTCTTCTCGGCGCGCTTCTTCAGCGCGTCGCCGACCATGTTGTCCCGCTCCCACTGACGGGGGCCGTGATTGCCGTAGAAACCCTGCAGGAAGTGGTGGACCTGCTCGGCGTTGTAGCGGGCCGGGGCCTTCTCGGGGGACGCGGTCACGGCGGGCGCCGATGCGGCGAGGGTCAGTCCACCACCGAGCAGCGCGGCACAGAGGGCGGAGACGGTGACAGCGCGCGAAGCCTTACGGATCATCGGATGTCCTCTTCTTCCGGAATTCATCCGCATTATGCGGACCTCTTACGAGCAGACACGCCGCGCCGCGCGAGGGTTGCACGACCCGCGGCGCATGCACCCGCCCGGCCCAACAGCGAGCCGCCCCGACAGCCGTGGCGCGCGGGCTCCATTAATAGAGTGCGTGCTCTACTATTACGCCGATGCGTACCGTCGACCCCGAACAGCACGCCCGCAAGCGGGCCCGGATCCTCGTCGCCGCCGCCGAGGAGTTCGCCGCCCATGGCGTGGACGGCACCTCGACCGCGGCCATCTGCCGCCGCGCCGGCATCGGCTCGGGCACGCTCTTCCACTACTTCCCGGCCAAGCGCGACATCTTCCACGCGGTGTTCGCCGACGACCTGCCGCGCAACGCCGCGGCCTGCGACCGGGCGCTCGCCGCCGAGCGGCCCGACGACGGCCTCGACGGGCTCATGGACCACCTGCTCGCCGACCTCGCCGACCCGCTCGTCCCGGGCCTCGCCGCCGCGGCCGTCTTCCAGGCCAACCGGGACGAGGAGTTCGCCGGGATGGTCGCCGCCGACGAGGCCCGCATCCGCGCCACCCTCGTCGCCCTGCTGGAACGGCTGGCGGACGCGGGCCGGCCGCTCGCCTTCGCCGCCGAGCGCACCGCCGGATGGATCCAGCGGCTGATCGACTCCGGCTACCTGAGCGCCGGCGAGGACGACTTCGACCCGCGGGCACACGCCGCGGAGCTGCGCCGCATCATCGACTGGCTGGTAGGCCGCGACCCGGCCCCGGCCCGAGAGAAGGGCACGACCGATGCCTGCTGAGAACGCGCTCGCAAAGGACGAGACGAAGGACGAGACGCGGGTGGCGCCGACCACCGGCGCCCGCGCCCTCGTATGGGCCGGCTTCCCGCTCCTCGGCGCGGGCCTCGGATGGCTGCTCGACGCGGTGGCCGACTGGGTCGCGTCACTGCCCTGGGCGCCCCTGCAGGGCCCGTTCGAGCTGGTCGCCTCGCTCCCCGAGCCGCAGGCCACGATCGGCGCGGTCCTCCTCGGCGCCGTCGCCGGACTGGCGCTCGCGCTGCTCGCCGAACACGACTACGTGTACGCCACCGTCGGCCCCGACCGGGCCACCGTCACCCGCGGCGGCCGGCACCGCCCCCTGCGCCGCGCCGACCTCGACGCGCTCTTCGTGGACGGCAAGCAGCTCGTCGCCCTCGGCCACCGCACCGAAGAACTCCTGCGCCTCAAGGGCGACTTCGACGCCGAGCGCTTCGCCGCCGCCTTCCGGGACCACGGGTACCCCTGGCACGCGACCGGCGACCCGCACGCCAAGGCGTACCGCCGCTGGGTGGACGGCCTCCCCGACCTCGAAGCAGGCGCGCACGCCCTCCTCAAGGCCCGCGCACACGCCCTCCAGAAGAGCCGCGCGGCCGACGCGGCCCAACTCCGCGAGGAACTGGCAGCCCTCGGCATCGTCGTCCGGGAGGAGAAGAAACAGCAGTACTGGCGCCGCGCCCCGGACCTCCCGGCCCGCGAGACCTGATCCCGTCCCGCGCCTACGACACCACGTCCTTCGTCCGGAAACCGCGGAAGGCAAGGGCGAAGAGGATCAGCGCGTAGGAGACCGAGACCGCGGCGCCCTGGGCCATTCCGGTCCAGTCCAGCCGTGGCTGGAGGGCGTCGACCCAGGCGAACTGCCAGTGGGCCGGCAGCACGTCGCGCCAGTTGCCGAGCGCGGTGACCTGGTCCAGGACATTGCCGACGATGGTGAGGCCGACCGCGCCGCCGACCGCGCCCAGCGGCGCGTCCGTCACCGTCGACAGCCAGAACGCCAGCGCCGCGGTCACCAGCTGCGAGACGAAGAGGTACGCGACGACCAGCGCCAGCCGCGGCACCGCGTCCCCGGCCGGCAGCACCCCGCCACCGGGCAGCCGCAGCGCGTCCCAGCCGTACGCGTACGTGCCCACGGCCAGCGCCACCAGCGGCAGCAGCACCATCGCCGCCGCGCTGAACACCAGCGCCACGGTCAGCTTGCTCAGCAGCAGCCGGGTGCGCGGCACCGGCGCGGCCAGCAGATACCGCAGCGAGGACCAGCTCGCCTCCGAGGCGACCGTGTCGCCGCAGAACAGCGCGACCGGCACCACCAACAGGAAGCCGGCCGAGACGAACAGCGCGGTGGCCGCGAAGTTCGCGCCGGAGGCGGTCGCGGTGTCCATCAGGGTGATCCGGTTGTTCCGTCCGGCCGGGTCGCCGCCCAGGGCGAAGGCTGCGACCAGTACGAACGGCAGCGCGGCCAGCACCACGCCGACCACCAGCGTGCGGCGCCGCTTCAGCTGGCGCAGCGCCTCGACGCGCAGCGGCAGGGTGTGTCCCGCGCGGTAGCCGGCCGCGGGCCCGGCCGGGCGTGCTGCGGTACTCATCGGTCCCCTCCGATCAGGGTGAGGAAGGCGTCCTCCAGGCGGCGGTGCGGCCCGATGCGCTCCACCGGTACTTCGAGGCGGAGGAGTTCGGCGAGGAGCGTCGGCGTGCCGGTGCTGCCGTCGAGGCGGACCAGCAGCCCGTCGTCGGCGCGGACGGCGGAGACGACGAACGGCAGCGCGGCGACCTCCTCCACCACATCGTCCGGCACCGGCTTCGCCGTGCCGACCAGCAGCGTGTCCCCGGACCCGACGATCTCGGCGACCGGCCCCGCCTGCACCAGCAGGCCGTGGTCCATGACGACCAGATGCGTACAGGTCTGCTCGACCTCGGCCAGCAAGTGGCTGGAGACGATGACGGTCCGCCCCTCGGCCGCGTAACGGATCATCACGTCCCGCATCTCGCGGATCTGCGGCGGGTCCAGGCCGTTGGTCGGCTCGTCCAGAATGAGCAGGTCCGGCAGGCCGAGCATGGCCTGCGCGATGGCGAGGCGCTGCCGCATCCCCTGGGAGTACGTACGGACGGCGCGCTGCAGCGCCTCCCCCAGGCCCGCGATCTCCAGTGCCTCGTCGAGGTGCGCGTCCTCGGCCGGGCGGCCGGTCGCCCGCCAGTACAGGTCCAGGTTCTCCCGGCCCGTCAGGTGCGGCAGGAAGCCCGCGCCCTCGACGAACGCGCCGACCCGCGAGAGCACCGGCGCGCCCGGCCGCACCGCGTGCCCGAAGACCCGGATCTCGCCGTCGTCCGGCGTGATCAGGCCCATCAGCATCCGCAGCGAGGTGGTCTTGCCCGCGCCGTTGGGCCCGAGCAGACCGAGCACCTGTCCGCGGTCGACGCCGAAGGTCAGGTCCCGGACGGCGTACCGGTCCACGGCACCCTTGTACTTCTTCGTCAGGCCGGTGATCCGCAGCGGTACGTCGGCCAGGTCCGGGTCCGGCGCGGGCGGCGTGGTGCGGCGCCGCCCGGTGAGCAGCAGCGCGGCGGCGATCAGCAGGGCGGCGAGCGGCAGACCCCACACCCACCAGGGCAGCGGGGTGGCGGCGGTGTGCACGCCGGGCGCGGTCGGCACGCTCAGCGCGTGCTTCCCGGCGAGCGCGACCTTGTAGACGGCGGGCTGCGCGGGCGAGGCGTACGCCATGTCGGTGGCGGCCACCACCAGCCGCATCCGGTGCCCGGCGGCGAACTCGTGGTCGATGGCCGGCAGCCGGACGGAGAGCGTACGGCCGTCCTTCGCGTCCGCCACCCGCAGCGGCGTCACCAGCTGGTGCGGCAGCAACTGACTGCGCCCGTCCGGCCCGACGTCGTAGACCTTGGCGAACAGCACGGCGTCGGGGCGGTCGCTGCTCACCCGCAGCTTCGCCGTCGGCGAGCCGGTGACCTGTACGGGGCTCTTCAGCGCCGCGGACTCGAACCGGGCGTACTGGCCGGGGAAGTCCAGCGACGGGCCGTTGCCCAGCGCGCTCAGGCCGCCGAGCGCGCTGCCGATGCCGGGCACTGAGGAGATCGCGGGCGGGTCGCCGCCCGCGGGGTTGGCGAGCGTCTGCTCGCGGCCGGCGAGCGGCACGGACCGCGGGTCGCCGCGCAGGCCCGGGTAGCGGTCGCCGCTCGCGCCGCGCAGCCGCGAGGCGCCGTCGGCGGCGTCCACGCCCCCGGTCCGGCTGATCCGGAACGCCGGGCCGGTGTCGGTGCCGCGCTCGCCCTTCAGATAGCGGGCGAACCACGCCTCCGTACGGGCCAGGACGCGGGCCTCCTCGCGGTCGCCGCCGTCGTGGCCGCCCTCGATCCAGTCCACCTTGACCGGCGCGCCGTTCTTCTTCAGCGCCTTCGCCATCGCGTCGGCCTGGCCGAGCGGGAAAAGCGAGTCGGACTGGCCCTGGCTGATCAGGGTGGGGACCTTGATGCGGTCGGCGACGGCCTGGGGACTGCGGCTCTCCAGCATCTTCCGGGCTGCCTCGTCCGGCTTCCCGGAGACCGCCACCCGCTCGTACATCCGGCACAGCGCCGGCTCGAAGCGGTGGCAGGCGACGCCGCGCGCGGGGTTGGGCACGGAGGTGGTGACGGGAGCCGAGCCGGTGGTGAAGAAGTAACCGGCCCACAGTTTCTTGAACACGCCGTCGGGGAACAGCGCGTCGGCGAGGTTCCAGTACGTGATCTGCGGCGCGATGGCGTCCACCCGGCGGTCGTGGCCCGCCGTGAGCAGCGCGATGGCGCCGCCGTACGAGGCGCCCGTCATGCCGACGCGCGGGTCGCCGGGCTTGTCCAACTGCACGTCGGGACGTTTCGCCAGCCAGTCGATGAGGTGGCTGACGTCGGCGACCTCGCCCTTCGGGTCGTTCAGCCCGATCTTGCCGGTGGAGCGCCCGAAACCGCGTGCCGACCAGGTCAGTACGGCGTATCCGGCCCGCGCCAGCTGCTGGGCCTGGTCCTTGGCCGCCGCCTTGCTGGCGCCGAAGCCGTGGCCGAGCAGCACGGCGGGACGGCGGCCGTGCACCGCCGTGCTGGTGAAGTAGGAGGTGTCGATCCGGACGGTGGCCTTGCTGCCGGGCTTCTCGGGCAGCGCCAGGACCTGGTCCTGACGGTGCACGGCGGCGGACGAGCCGTCGGAAGCGGCCACCGCCGCCCACGACCCGCCGCCGAGCAGGACGGCCAGCACGGCCACGAGCGCGACCAGTAGCCGGCCACGCGGCCGGGGAACCTTTACAGCCATGCGATCACCCTACGGGGGTGCCCCGTGAACTCCCGGTCAAGCCCTGAGGCACGGACACCGTCAGGCTGCGGCTCAGCCCTGCGGCGGCGGCCCGAAGCCGCCACCGGGCGGGGTGGGCGGTACCGGGGGTGCGCCGTAGGGCATCGGCGGGGCCTGCGGGGGCATGGCGGGCGGGGCGTATCCGGGCTGGGGCTGCGGCTGTACCGGCGGCGCGTAGCCAGGCTGCGGCTGGTACCCCGGCTGCGGTCCGGCCACCGGGTGGCCCGGCGCTCCGTACGCCGGGGCACCCGGCATCCCGTACGGCTGCGTCCCGGGCATCGGCACCACGCCCAGCTGCGCCGGCGGGTACCACTCCGCCGCGACCGGCGTGCCCCGGCGGCCCATCAGGACCAGCACGGCGATCGAGCCGACGAGCTGGATCAGGAGCTGGCTGTGCGCCAGGTACACCGGGAAGGCGGGCCCCTGCTGCGCGGTGAAGAAGACCCCGTACCTGATCAGGGCGGCGAGCGTCATCAGCGAGAGCGGCAGCAGGACGAGCGCCAGCCCCAGCGCGAAGCCCCGCGCGGACACCGCACGCGCGAGGCAGAGCACCGCGCCGATCGCGGCCAGCAGGAGGCAGACGACGGATTCCCAGCCGGACGCCACGCTCATCAGCGCGGGCAGGTTGCCGTGGCCGAGGTAGATGACCTCCAGCAGGGCGGGCCGGTACTGCGTGAGCGTATAGACGTTCGAGAACGCCTGGCACAGCGCGACAACGCCCAGCACCACGGCGCCGGCCACGGCCGCCGCCTTCGCCGGACGCATCGGCGGATCGCTCGGCCGCCGGGTGGGCCAGCTCCGCATCCCCGCGAGGAGCACCAGGCCGCAGGCGAAGGCGAGCAAGATGATCAATCCGCTCGTCACGAAGACGCCCTCGAAGATGCTGCTCGAGCTGTCGACCTCTCCCAGGAACCAGCGGTTGTCGCTGGTGTGCTGGCCGGTGCTGACGAAGTTCTGCAGCCCGGTGGTGAACGTCAGCGTCGTCGCCACGGCGAGCAGGCCGCCGGCCGCCCGCGCCCCGGTGAACGCCGCCCAGACCGCGGCGATCTGCACGAGTGCGAGCGCGACCGTGAACAGGTCGGTCACCATGCCCCGGCCCCCGACGCCCGACCAGGAGTCCCACAGCGCCCCGAACCCGTGCTCCCCCACGTCGATCGCCATCCACGTGGCGCTGTTCAGCAGGAAGAGCGTGCAGAACACCCCAGCGGTGATCCGCGCCCCTTTGCTGAGGACCGTACTGTTCGGCATGTCGCCCCCGTCTTTCTCTTGTGTGCTGCTGTGCGTACCGCGTTGAACTGCGGCCTCGTGTGCGCGCGACAGCGCCCGCACCGTAACGGATCTGTACACCGCGCGCGCCCCGCAAGTACAACTGAAGGAGGGCCCGGCGCCGCACCCGGGCCGCAGGGGGGGAGGCGGCATGCGTGCCATCGCGATCGTCGGGGCAGGGCAGGCCGGACTGCAGCTGGCCCACGGGCTGCTCGCCGAGGGGTACGACGTCACCGTGGTCTCGGACCGTACGCCGGAGCAGATCCGCGCCGGGCGGGTGATGTCCACCCAGATCATGTTCGGCCCGGCGCTCGGCCTCGAACGCGCGGCGGGCCTGAACGCCTGGGACGGCAAGGCCCCCGGCATCACCGCGCTGCAGGCCACGGTCTGGGACCCGCCGGGCACGCCCACGCTGCGGTTCACCGGCCGCTTCGACGAGGAGGCGCAATCCGTCGACCAGCGGGTGAAGATGGCCGACTGGCTCGACCTGTACGAGGCGCGGGGCGGCCGGGTGGAGTACGGCGCCGCCGACGCCAGACGGCTGGCCGCGCTGGCCGCCTCGCACGACCTGACCCTGGTGGCCGCGGGCCGCGGCGACCTCGCCCGGCTCTTCCCCCGGGACCGCGCGCGCTCCCCGTACGACCGGCCGCAGCGCGCCCTGGCCTGCATCTACCTGCACGGCGTCGGGCACCGCCCGGAGTACCCGGCGCCGCACGCCCGCTCCAACCTCTCGCCCGAGGCCGGGGAGATGTTCGTGATCCCCGCGCTCACCACGGGCGGCCTGTGCGACATCGTGTTCTTCGAAGGGGTGCCGGGCGGCCCGTACGACTGCTGGCAGGACCGGCCGGGACCGGCCGCCTGCCTCGCGCGCACGCTGGAACTGCTGCGGCGGTACGCGCCGGCGGAGTACGAGCTGTGCCGGAGCGCGGAGCCGACGGACGCGCGCTGCACGCTCTACGGCGCGGTCACGCCGACCGTACGGCGCCCGGTGGCCAAGGTATCGACCGGCCGGTACGTCCTGGGCATGGCGGACACCGTCGTCGTCAACGACCCGGTCACCGGCCAGGGTTCGAACAACGCGGCCCGCTGCGCCGCGCGCTATCTCCGCGCCATCAAGGAGCGCGGCACGGCCCCCTTCGACCGGGCCTGGATGGAGCGCACCTTCGACACGTTCTGGGACCACGCGCAGTACGCGACGGAGTTCACCAACGCGATGCTGCAGCCGCCCCCGGAGCACATGCAACGACTGCTGGCAACCGCCGCCCGATGCCCGGCGGTCGCCCACCGCTTCGTCAACGGCTACGCAGACCCGGCCGACTTCCGCCACTGGCTCACCGACCCGGAGGCAGCGGCCGCGTACTTGGCGGAGATCCGCGAGGGGTGACGCCCAGCCACAGCTGAGGGGCTGGGCGTCAGCCCTCCCGGGGCCCTCAGCTGTTGCTCGGGAAGCCCAGGTTGATACCGCCGTCGGAGGGGTCCGGCCAACGGGTGGTGACGACCTTGCCGCGGGTGTAGAAGTGCACGCCGTCGTTGCCGTAGATGTGGTGGTCGCCGAAGAGCGAGTCCTTCCAGCCGCCGAAGGAGTGGTAGCCCACCGGGACCGGGATCGGGACGTTGACGCCGACCATGCCGGCCTCGACCTCCAGCTGGAAGCGGCGGGCCGCGCCGCCGTCGCGGGTGAAGATGGCCGTGCCGTTGCCCCACGGGGAGTTGTTCATCAGGGCGATGGCCTCGTCGTACGTCTCGACGCGGACGACGGAGAGCACCGGGCCGAAGATCTCGTCGCGGTAGCAGTCCATCTCGGGCGTGACGTTGTCCAGCAGCGAGACGCCGATCCAGTGGCCGTCCTCGTGGCCCTCGACCGTGAAGCCGGTGCCGTCGATCGCGACGGTCGCGCCCTGGGCGGCGGCGCCGGTCACGTACGAGGCGACCTTGTCGCGGTGCACCTTGGTGATCAGCGGGCCCATCTCGGAGGCCGGGTCGTCGCCGGGGCCGATGGTGAGCGCGGCGGCCCGCTGCTTGATCTTCTCGATCAGCGGGTCGGCGGTGTCGCCGACGGCGACCACGACGGAGATCGCCATGCAGCGCTCGCCGGCCGAGCCGTACGCCGCGTTGATCGCGGAGTCCGCGGCCAGCTCCAGGTCGGCGTCCGGCAGGACCAGCATGTGGTTCTTCGCGCCGCCGAGCGCCTGCACGCGCTTGCCGTTGGCGGTGCCGGTGGTGTGGATGTACTTGGCGATCGGGGTCGAGCCGACGAAGGAGACCGCGGCGATGTCCGGGTGGGAGAGGATCCGGTCGACGGCGGTCTTGTCGCCGTTGACGACGTTGAGGACGCCGTCGGGGAGGCCCGCCTCGGCGGCCAGCTCGGCCAGCTTGAAGGCGGCCGAGGGCACCTTCTCGCTGGGCTTGAGCACGAAGGTGTTGCCGCAGGCGATGGCGAGGGGGAACATCCACATCGGCACCATGGCCGGGAAGTTGAACGGCGTGATGCCCGCGACCACGCCGAGCGACTGGCGGATGGAGGAGACGTCCACGCGGGTGGAGACCTGGGTGGACAGCTCGCCCTTGAGCTTCTCGGAGATGCCGCAGGCCAGCTCCACGATCTCCAGGCCGCGGGCCACCTCGCCGAGCGCGTCGGAGTGCACCTTGCCGTGCTCGGCGGTGATCAGCCGCGCGATCTCCTCGCGGTGCGCGTCGACCAGCTCGCGGTACTTGAAGAGGACCGCCGTGCGCTTGGCGAGCGAGCTGGTGCCCCAGGTGCGGAACGCCTCCTTGGCGGCGGCGACCGCGGTGTCGACCTCGTCGACGGAGGCGAACGGGACCTGCTTCTCCTGGGCGCCGGTGGCGGGGTTGTAGACCGGACCGAAGTTGCCGGAGGTGCCCTCGACGGGCTTGCCGCCGATCCAGTGGCTGAGGGTCTTCATGTGCGGGGCCTTTCTGGGGACGAAAGCAGGGAGGGTCAGAGGTGGCGGCGGCGTCCGGCCGCCTGGCGGTCGTACTCCTCGCGGGCGAGCAGCGCCGCCTCACGCGTCGCGGTCTCGGCAACGGGAACATCCCACCAGGCTTGGGCCGCGGGCGCGCCCGGCACAGTGTCGGCCGTTTCGGTCTCGACATAGACACATGTGGGGCGGTCCGAGGCGCGGGCCGCGGCGAGCGCGGAGCGCAGCTCGGCGACGGTCGCGGCGCGGATCACGTCCATGCCCAGCGAGGCCGCGTTCGCCGCCAGGTCCACCGGCAGCGGCTCGCCGGTGTACGTGCCGTCCTTGGCGCGGAAGCGGTAGGCCGTGCCGAAGCGCTCGGCGCCGGTCTCCTCGGAGAGGCCGCCGATGGAGGCGTAGCCGTGGTTCTGGATGAGGACCACGTTGATGTTGATGCCTTCCTGGACCGCCGTGACGATCTCGGTGGGCATCATCAGATACGTGCCGTCGCCGACCAACGCCCACACCGGGCGGTCGGGGGCGGCCATCCGGACGCCGATCGCGGCCGGGATCTCGTACCCCATGCAGGAGTAGCCGTACTCCAGGTGGTACTGGCGGCGGGACCGGGCGCGCCACAGTTTGTGCAGGTCACCGGGGAGCGAGCCGGCCGCGTTGATGATCACGTCGTCGTCGCCGACAGTCGCGTCCAGCAGTCCGAGCAGCTGCGTCTGGCTGGGCCGCGCGTCCTCGCCGCCGGTCTCGTACGCGGCGTCGACCAGCCGCTCCCACTCGGCCTTCGCCGCGCCGTACGCCTCTTCGTACGCCGTCGTCACCCGGTGCCCGCCGAGCTCGCGGGTCAGCGCCTCCAGGCCCGCGCGGGCGTCGGCGATCAGGGAGAGCGCGCCGAGCTTGTGGGAGTCGAACGAGGCGATGTTGAGGTTGACGAAGCGCACGCCGGGGCGGGCGAAGAGGGTCGCGGAGGCGGTGGTGAAGTCGGTGTAGCGGGTGCCGACGCCGATGATCAGGTCCGCCTCGCGGGCCAGCGCGTCCGCGGTCGCGGTGCCGGTGTGGCCGATGCCGCCCACGTCGGCGGGGTGGTCGTACCGCAGCGAGCCCTTGCCGGCCTGGGTGGAGGCGACCGGGATGCCGGTGGCCTCGGCGAAGGCGCGCAGCGCCGCCTCGGCCTCGGAGTGGTGGACGCCGCCGCCCGCGACGAGCAGCGGGGTCTCGGCGGAGCGGATGGCGCGCACGGCCTCGGCGAGCGCGCCGGCGTCCGGCTGCGGCCGGGTGACGTGCCAGACCCGGTCGGCGAAGAACTCCTCGGGCCAGTCGAACGCCTCGGCCTGCACGTCCTGCGGCAGCGCGAGGGTGACGGCGCCGGTCTCGACCGGGTCGGCCAGCACCCGCATGGCCTGCAGGGCCGCCGGGATCAGCGCCTCGGGACGGGTGACCCGGTCGAAGTAGCGGGAGACCGGACGCAGCGCGTCGTTGACCGAGACATCGCCCGCGTACGGGACTTCGAGCTGCTGGAGCACCGGCTCGGCCGGGCGGGTGGCGAAGGTGTCGCCGGGCAGCAGCAGGACCGGGAGGCGGTTGACCGTGGCCAGGGCGGCGCCGGTGACGAGGTTGGTGGCGCCGGGGCCGATGGAGGTTGTGACGGCCTGCGCGGAGAGCCGGTCGGACTGGCGGGCGTATCCGACGGCGGCGTGCACCATGGCCTGCTCGTTACGGCCCTGGAGGTAGGGCATCCCCGGCGACTCGGGGGCGGCCCCCCGCTCGTATGCCGCGGGCTGCGACTCCAGCAGCGCCTGGCCGAGCCCCGCGACGTTGCCGTGGCCGAAGATGCCCCAGGTCGCGGCGATGAGACGGTGCCGTACGCCGTCCCGCTCGGTGTACTGGTGCGCGAGGAATTCGACCAGGGCCTGCGCGACCGTCAGGCGGCGCGTCGTGGGGGCGGTCATCGGGCTTCTCCTGCCGGTGCGCTGTAGAGGGGGAGGCGGGGGTCGACGGGCTGCTCCGGCCACGTACCGCGGATCCAGCCGTGGTCCGGGTGGTCGCAGATCAGCCATTCACGGGCCTCGCCGGGGCCCGCCATGACGTTGAGGTAGTACATGTCGTGGCCGGGCGCGGCGATGGACGGGCCGTGCCAGCCGTCGGGGATGAGGACGACGTCGCCGCTGCGGACCTCGGCCAGCACGTCGGTGTTCTGACCGTGGCCGGAGGGGCTCACGCGCTGGTACCCCAGGCCGGGCTTGCCGTTCGCGTCGGCGATCTCGAAGTAGTAGATCTCCTCCAGCTCGGACTCCTCGCCGGGGCGGCACTCGTCGTGCTTGTGCGGCGGATACGAGGACCAGTTGCCGCCCGGGGTGAGCACCTCGACGGCGATGAGCTTGTCGCAGTCGAAGACGCCCGCCGCGCCGAAGTTGTTGACCTGGCGCGAGCAGTTGCCCGTGCCGCGCAGCTCGACGGGGACGGACGAGGCCGGGCCGTAACGGGCGGGGAGGCGCTGCGAACAGCGGGCGCCGGTGAGCGCGAAGCGGCCGCCGGACTCGCTGGCGATGCTCACGTGCGCGTCGCGCGGGACGTACGCGAAGTCCGTGACGCCGCTGAACACGCTGTCCCGGCCGGTCAGTATGAACTCCTCGCCGGAGTCGGCCGCCACCGTGCAACCGCCGTTCAGCGGCAGCACGATCCACTCGCTCTCGCCGGTGGCGAAGGACTGGTGACCGCCGGGCGGCAGCTCCAGGACGCGGAGGGAGGAGTGGCCCCAGCCGGCGTTCTTGGGGTGGATGTCGAGGGCGTACGGGCCGTCGGCGGCGGTGCCGGCCGGGCGGTGGAAGGTGGATTCGGCGTTCATGACGTCAAGTCTCCTACTGATCACTGACAGCGACGGCTGCCTGTGGACAACTTCGGCTACAGAAGGCTGACGGCGGTATCCACAGCCCCCGC
Organism: Streptomyces sp. NPDC000151; assembly: GCF_040301705.1. Taxonomy (NCBI): domain Bacteria; kingdom Bacillati; phylum Actinomycetota; class Actinomycetes; order Kitasatosporales; family Streptomycetaceae; genus Streptomyces; species Streptomyces sp. NPDC000151. The sequence goes on from NZ_JBEPFC010000054.1 coordinate 17,762, forward strand.
CACATCCCCGTCCACGGGGTAGAGCAGCGAGCGCCCGGCGACCAGCCCCTGCACGGTCGGCAGGTGCAGGGCCTTGCGCCACTTCTCGTACGTCGCGTCCTGGTCGGTGGCCGAGATGTCGCCGCCGAGCAGCACCGTCGGCAGCGTGGAGGTCTCGCAGACCTGCGCCATGTCGTCGGGGTCCTCGGTGACCGGCAGCTTGAGCCAGGTGTACGCGGAAGTGCCGCCGAGCCCGGAGGCGATGGCGACGGACTTGGTCACCGCCTCGGCGCTCAGGTCGTTCCGCACCTTGCCGTCGACCCGGCGGGAGATGAACGGCTCGACGAAGAGGGGAAGTTCCCGCTCGGCCATGGCGTCGATGGCGCGCGCCGTGGACTCCATGGTGTCCAGCGACCCGGCGTCGTCGTAGTCGATGCGCAGCAGCAGCTTGCCGCAGTCGAAGCGGAGCCGGGCGATGTCCTGCGGGCGGTGGCCGGTGAAGCGGTCGTCCATCTCGAAGGACGCGCCGGCGATGCCGCCGCGGTTCATCGAACCCATCACGACCTTGTTCTCCAGCGCCCCCATGAGGAGCAGGTCCTCCAGGATGTCGGCGGTGGCGAGCACGCCGTCGACGCCGGGCCGTGACAGCGCGAGCGAGAGCCGTTGCAGCAGGTCGAAGCGGTCCGCCATGGCCAGCTTGTGGTCGCCGACGGCCAGCGCGCCGCGCGCGGGGTGGTCGGCGGCGACGATCATCAGCCGGCCGCTGTCGCCGATGAGGGGGCGGCGGGTGCGGCGGGCCGCGGCTTCCGCGACGGCTTCGGGGTGCCGGGCTCGCAGCCGCACGAGGTCGGAGAGCGGTGTGGTCAAGGCGTAACTCACCTTCTTGAGCGCCCGCGATGTCCACGCGGGCGGTGTGCGGCGGTGGTCTCAGCGCTCCGCGAGGAACGCTCTCAGCGCTCCGTAAGGAACGCTCTCAGCGCTCCGCGAGGAACGCTTCGACCTCGGTGGCGGTCGGCATGGCCGAGGAGCAGGCCAGGCGGCCGGCGACGATGGCGCCGGCCGCGTTGGCGTACCGCATCATCGGCTCCAGCTCCCAGCCGGAGAGCAGGCCGTGCACGAGGGCGCCGCCGAACGAGTCACCCGCACCGAGGCCGTTGACGACCTCGACCGGGGTGGGCGGGACCTCGGCCGTGCGGCCGTCGCGGTGCACGGCGAGCACGCCCTTGGGGCCCTGCTTGATGACGGCCAGCTCGACGCCCCTGTCCAGCAGCGCCTGGGCGCACGCCTTCGGGTCGCGCAGGCCGGTGGCGACCTCGGCCTCGTCGACGTTGCCGACCGCGACGGTGGCGTGCGCCAGCGCCGCTTCGTAGTACGGACGTGCGTTGGCCATCGCCTGCGGGCCGGTCGCGCCGCCGTCCCCGGAGGCGCCGCCCTGGCCGCCCCAGAACATCGGCCGCCAGTCCAGGTCGAAGACGGTGGTGCCGGACTTGCCGCGCGCCTCCAGGGCCGCCAGCGTCGCGGAGCGGCTGGGCTCCTCGCACAGGCCGGTGCCGGTGATCCAGAAGACCTTGGCGGCCCGGATCGCGTCCTGGTCCAGCTCCTCGGGGCGGATGACCAGGTCAGGGGCCTTGGGACGGCGGTAGAAGTACAGCGGGAAGTCGTCCGGCGGGAAGATCTCGCAGAAGGTGACCGGGGTCGGGTACTGCGCGACGGGGGTCACCCAGCGGTCGTCCACGCCGAAGTCGCGGAGCGCGTTGTGGATGTACGTGCCGAAGGGGTCGGCACCGGTGCGGCTGATCACCGCGGTGCGGCGGCCCTGCCGGGCGGCGGCGACCGCCACGTTGGTGGCCGAGCCGCCCAGGAACTTGCCGAACGTCTCCACGTCGGCCAGCGAAACGCCGGTCTGCAGCGGGTAGATGTCCACCCCGATGCGGCCCATGGTGATCAGGTCAAAGCGGCCGGTGTCGATCGGCTCGGTCATGTGCGCCCCTTCGGTTCGGCCGGTGCCGGCGGTGTGGCCCCGGCCAGGTCGGCTACGACCACAGGTCTAACGGGGCGGCTCACACCCTGTCAACAGTTTGTCCTTACATTCTGACGTCGACGATGCGATGATGGCCGAGTCATGGCCGAGTCGCCGCGGGTTACAAAGTCCTTAAGTCCTTATGTCAGGACGAAGTCTTGACAGGCCCGGCAGGCCGATGAAGGCTGAGCGCACCACCACCCCACCCCGTCCCTTCCCGGTCACCGCCGACCGGTGAGAGGAGAGCCGCACCATGCCCGTACCCAGCGCAGACGTGCCCCGTCTGGACCGGCTCCGCGTCGGATCGGCACCCGATTCCTGGGGCGTCTGGTTCCCCGAGGACGACCAGCAGGTCCCTTGGGAACGCTTCCTGGACGAGGTCAGCGAGGCCGGTTACGAGTGGATCGAACTGGGACCTTACGGATACCTCCCCACCGACCCTGCCGTACTGCACGGCGAGATCGCCAAGCGTGACCTGAAGGTGTCGGCCGGCACGATCTTCACCTCGATGCACCGCGGCCCCGAGAACTGGGACGCGACCTGGCAACACGTCAGCGAGGTCGCCACGCTGACCAAGGCGATGGACGCCGGACACCTTGTCGTCATCCCGTCCTTCTGGCGCGACGACAAGACCGCCGAGCTCATCGAGCCGAGCGAGCTGACCACCGAGCAGTGGAAGCACCTCACCGGCGGCATGGAGCGGCTGGCGAAGCAGGTACGCGACGAGTTCGGCCTGGACATCGTCGTGCACCCGCACGCCGACACCCACATCGACACCGAGGAGCACGTCGAGCGCTTCCTCGACGGCACCGACTCCTCGCTGGTCAACCTCTGCCTGGACACCGGCCACTACGCCTACTGCGGCGGCGACAGCGTCAAGCTGATCAAGACCTACGGCGAGCGGATCGGCTACCTCCACCTCAAGCAGGTCGACCCCGACATCCTCGCCGACGTGCAGAGCAACGGCACCCCCTTCGGGCCCGCCGTCAAGCAGGGCGTGATGTGCGAGCCGCCGCTCGGCGTGCCGGCCCTGCCGCCGGTCCTGGAGGCCGCGCAGGCCCTGGACGTGGACCTCTTCGCCATCGTCGAGCAGGACATGTACCCCTGCCCGCCCACCCGGCCGTACCCGATCGCCGAGCGCACCCGCCGCTTCCTGCGCTCCTGCGGCGCGTAACCCCCCACTCCCCCACCCCGTACCGAAACGAGGAGCACGAACCATGACGCAGCACGGAACGCTCGGGGTCGCGGTCATCGGCACCGGCCGGATGGGCTCGGACCACGTACGCCGCCTCGAGCACATCATCAGCGGCGCGCGGGTCGCCGCCGTGGTGGACATCGACGCCGACCGCGTGAAGACCATCGCCGACGGCATCGAAGGCTGTACCCCCTACACCGACCCGGCCGCCGCGATGGACGACCCGGCGGTCGACGCCGTACTGATCGCCTCCCCCGGCCCGGCCCACGAGGCCACGCTGCTCGCCGCCTTCGAGCGGGACCTGCCGGTGCTGTGCGAGAAGCCGCTCACCCCGGACGCGGCCTCCGCGCTGCGCGTCCTGGAAGCCGAGCAGAAGCTGGGCCACCGCCGCGTACAGGTCGGCTTCATGCGCCGCTACGACGCCGACTACATGAAGCTCAAGGCCCAGCTGGACCAGGGCGCCTTCGGCCGTCCCCTGATGCTGCACAACAAGCACCGCAACCCCGCCTGCCCGCCCGGCTTCACCAACGCGATGATGATCAACGACTCGGCCGTGCACGAGATCGACGTCACCCGCTGGCTGCTGGACGAGGAGATCACCTCCGTACGCGTGCTGTTCCCGAACGCCACCGGGAAGGCCCCCGAAGGCCTGAACGACCCGCAGCTGATCCTCTTCGAGACCGCTTCCGGCCAGATCGTGGACACCGAACTGTTCGTCAACTGCGGCTTCGGCTACCAGGTCCAGTGCGAGGCGGTCTGCACCGACGGCACCGCCCGCATCGGGGACGACCGCGGCGTGTTCACCAACACCACGAACGGCTGGGGCGGCGCCATCGACCCCGGCTTCGAGGACCGCTTCGCCGACGCCTACGACCGCCAGGTGCAGCGCTGGGTGGACGCCACCCGCCGCGGCGAGGTCGAGGGCCCGAGCGTCTGGGACGGCTATGCCGCGGCCGCGGTCTGCGAGGCCGGCGTGCGCGCCCAGGAGACCGGCGAGCGGGTCGCGGTCGAGCTGGCCGAGCGCCCCGCCCTGTACCGCTGAGCGCTCCGGGCCCGGACTCTCCCCGGACTCCTCCCTGTACTTCGAAAGGCTCACCCTCCCGTGAAGATCGCCCTTGACCCGTACATGTTCCGGAACGTCCCGCTGCTCGAACTGCCCGCGCTCGTCGCCGAGCTGGGCTTCGAGTGGATCGAGCTGTCGCCGCGCGCGGACTTCAACCCGTTCTTCCTGCACCCGCGCGTGGACGACGGCACCGTGCAGAAGTTCCGCAAGGAGCTGACCGCGGCGGGCGTCGGCATCTCCTCCGTCCTCCCGCTGTACAAGTGGTCCTCGCCGGACGAGGACGAGCGGCAGGCCGCCGTACGGTACTGGAAGCGGGCCATCCAGATCACCGCCGACCTCGGGGTCTCCGCGATGAACTCGGAGTTCAACGGCCGTCCGGAGAAGGCCGACCGCAGCGAGGGACAGTTCTGGCGCTCCCTGGAGGAGCTGCTGCCGGTCTTCGAGCGGGAGGGCATCACGCTCGCGCTGGAGCCGCACCCGGACGACTTCATCGAGGACGGCCACGCCGCCGTCGACATGATCCGCGGCATCAACAACCCGCTGGTGTCCTTCTTGTACTGCGCGCCGCACACCTTCCACCAGGGCAACGACGCGCCGGGCATCCTGAAGCACGCGGGCGACCTGACCACCGCCGTCCATCTGGCCGACTCCTTCGACCACACCGGCTCCTCCGGGCTGCGCTACATCGTCAACCCGCCCGGCTCGGCCGTACGCATCCACCAGCACCTGGACATCGGCCAGGGCGAGGTCGACTTCGACGAGCTCTTCCGGGAGCTGGCCGCGAACGGCTTCGACGGCACGCTGGTCTCCTCGGTCTTCGCCTGGGAGGAGCGGGCGAAGGAGTCCTCCCGCTTCATGCGGGAGACGATCGGCGAGTACGTCACCCGGTACTGGAGCTGACCTCATGGCCACACCGACCAGACCGGGCACCGCCGTGCGCGAGGAGACCCCGCCCGCGGCCGGCAAGAAGGCCCAGCGCTTCATCGTCGGCATCGCTGCCATCGCCGCCATCGGCGGCGCCCTGTTCGGCTACGACACCGGAGTCGTCTCCGGCGCCCTCCCCTTCATGGAGGAGCACTTCGGCCTCACCTCCCTCGGGGAAGGCGTCATCACCAGCGCCCTGCTGATCGGCGCGGCGTTCGGCTCGCTGGCCGGCGGCCGCATGTCGGACCGGCTCGGCCGCCGCAACTCCCTGCTGTGGGCGGGCGCGGTGTTCATCGGGGGCGCGGTCGCCGTCGCGCTCGCGCCCTCGGTCGCCTTCATGGTGGTGGCGCGGTTCGTCCTCGGCCTCGCCGTGGGCAGCGCGTCCGTCATCACCCCGCTGTACCTCTCGGAGATCGCCCCGCCGCACATCCGCGGCCGGCTGGTGTCCTTCAACTCCCTGATGATCGTCAGCGGACAGCTGCTGGCGTACCTCATCAACGCGGTGCTCGCGCACTGGGAGGCGTGGCGCTGGATGCTCGGCCTGGCCGCGCTGCCCGCCGTCGCCCTCTTCATCGGCCTGTTCTTCCTGCCGGACACCCCCCGCTGGTACATGAGCAAGGGGCGTACGGAAGAAGCGGGCGCCGTCCTGCGGCGCACCCTGCCGGCCGGTGAAGTGGACGACGAGCTGGCCCGCATCGAGCAGGCCCGCGCCCTGGAGGCGGACGCCCGGCGCGGCGCCTGGGAGGAGCTGCGTACCCCTTGGGTGCGCCGCCTCCTCCTGATCGGCATCGGCCTGTCGATCGTCCAGCAGATCACCGGCGTCAACGCGGTCATCTACTTCGCGCCGAAGATCCTGCTGACCACGGGGCTGGGCACGAATGCCGCGATCACCGCGACCATCGCGGTCGGCGCGATCTCCGTGCTCGCCACGGCGATCGGCATGTCACTGATCGACAAGGTCGGCCGCCGCCCGATGCTGATCTGGGGCCTCACGGGGATGACCGTCTCCCTGGCCCTGCTCGGCGCGTCCTTCCACCTCCCGCGGTCCGCGGGCGTCAGCTACCTGGTGCTGGGCCTGATGGTGCTCTACATGGCCTTCATGCAGGCGACGCTGAACACCGGCGTGTGGCTGCTGCTCGCCGAGATGTTCCCCCTGAAGGTGCGGGGGCTGGCCATGGGCGCGGCGGTGTTCGTGATGTGGCTGGTCAACTTCGCGGTGGCGCTGCTCTTCCCGGTCCTGCTGGACGCGGCCGGCGCCGCCCTCACGTTCTGGCTCTTCGGCGTCATGTGCGTCCTGTCGCTGCTCTTCTGCAAGCGGTACGCGCCGGAGACCAAGGGCATGGCCCTGGAGGACCTCGAACACGAGCTGCGCAAAGCCGCGGTGCAGGCGTGACCAGGCGTACCGCGGGGTGAGCGGGGCCGGGCGAGGCGATCGCCCGGCCCCGCTGCGTACAAGGTGCGCTCCTTCTCCGTACAAGGTGCACTCCTTCTCCGTACGGAAACGGCCGTCCGGGGCACGTCACCGTCGTCACCGTTACGCGGGTCTTCGGTCACAGGCCCTCAACATCCTGACCCCGCCGCTCAAGGACGTCGTTGCACCGGGCACAGGGTGAGTGATCGCCACGCCGTACGCAGTTCCCCCGCGGGCTCTCTTCGGGCCGCCCTGCGTGCGGCCGAGGGAGGTGCGCAGAACATGACCGACCGGAGGCTCTGGTCGTACAAGGAGATCGCCGCACACATCCGGGTCCAGCCGGACACCGTGCGCTCCTATCGCAAGCACGGACTGCTGCCACCACCCGACCTCGTGGAGGGCGGCAAGCCGTACTGGTTCGCCGACACCGTGCGGGAATGGGTCACCCGCCGCCCGGGCCACCGCGGCCGTCGCGAGCGCGAGGACTGAGCCCCGCCGCCCACGGTCCACCGTCCGCCGTCCGCCCACGGCCCCGCACCGCCCCGGTGCGGGGCCGATCGGTCTTACCAGGGGGCCGCTGCCGTCCCCCGTACCTCCAATGACGGCTCCACGAGTTGGCGTTCGGCCGGGCGGTCCGGGTGGTCCATCCGGTCCAGCAGGCACCGCGCGGCCCGCCGCCCCACTTCGTGACTGGCGTTGTTCACGGTCGTCAGCCACAGGTGCCGGATCCGTGCGAGATAGGTGTTGTCGCAGCCGATGAGGGAGAGGTCGCGGGGCACGTCGAGGCCCAGCTCCTGCGCCGCCGAGAGCACGCCGACGGCCGCGATGTCGTTGAACGCGAAGACGGCGGTGGGGCGTTGCGCACCACCCGCGCGGCGTCCCGTACCGCCGAGCAGCCGCACGGCCGCCCGGTAACCGCCCTCCTCGGTCGCGTCGCTGGGCGCCATCAGCACCCTGTCGTCCAGCCCGTGCGCGCGCATCGCCGCTTCGTAACCGCGCCGGCGCAGCTCGCCGACGCTGCCCTGGCCCATGATGTGGGCGATTCGGCGGTGGCCGAGGCCGATGAGGTGCTCGGTGGCGAGCCGGGCGCCGCGCTCGTCGTCGTTGGCGACGGTGTCCACCCGGGGCAGCCGCGGGTCGTGGGTCCCGGCGACGACGGTGGGCAGCCGCCCGGCGGCCTCCGCGAGGGCGCCGGTGTCCGGCAGCGTGCCCACCGCGACCAGGCCGTCCACCCTCAGCTCGGCGAACGTACGGGTGAAGTCCTCCCCCGTGTGCCGGTTGAGCCGGCCGTCGGCCATCAGCATCCGCAGGCCGTGCGCGTGCAGCACGGAGTTCAGGCCGTCCAGCAGCTCGACGAACCAGGGGTTGCGCATGTCGTTGAGGAGCACGCCGACGGTGTGCGTGCGCCGCGCCACGAGGCTGCGCGCCGCGGCGTTGGGCCGGTAGTCCAGCTCCCGTACCGCTTCCAGCACGGCGGCCCGCTTGGCGTCGCTGACCTGCGGCGAACCCCGTAGCACGAGCGAGACCAGCGACTTGGAGACACCCGCGCGCTCGGCGACGCTGCGGATCGTCGGGGGCCTGGCGTCCGCGCCCTCCGCCCGTGCCGCCGACTCGTTGGACCGTTCCATAACGCGGAATCCTTCCATTCGCCGCACGAACCCGTCAACGCGCGACCACGCTCCTTCTCTCCCAAGGGTTGACACCACTATGTAAGGACATGCAGGGTTCCTGGACAGCGATTGGAGCGTTCCAAACGGCGGCCGCGTCCTCCCGACCGACGGCCGTGCCCACCACAAGGGAGTGGCAGCAATGAAGCTCGGCCTCATCGGCACCGGCCGCATCGGCGCGTTCCACGCCGAGACCCTGAAGAACGTCCCCGGCGTGCACGAGATCGTCGTCGCCGACGCGGACGCCGCCCGCGCCGCCGAACTGGCGGACAAGCTCGGCCTCCAGGCCGCCGCCACCCTCCAGGACATGTACGCGGGCGGCCTGGACGGCGTGGTGATCACCGCCGCCACCAGCGCCCACGCCACCCTCCTCCACCAGGCCCTGGACCACGGGGTCCCGGTCTTCTGCGAGAAGCCGGTGGCACTCGACGTCCCCGGCACCCTCGCCGTCGTCGAGCGCGCCGCGCACAGCCCCGTCCCCGTACAGATCGGCTTCCAGCGCCGCTTCGACGCGGGCTACAACGCCACCCGCGAGGCGCTGCGCTCCGGCGAGTTGGGCTGGCTGCACACCCTCCGCGCCTGCACCTCCGACCAGACGCCGCCGCCCGCCGCGTACATCCCCACCTCCGGCGGCCTCTTCCGCGACTGCTCGATCCACGACTTCGACATCCTGCGCTGGCTGACCGGCCGCGAGGTCGTCTCCGTCTACGCCCAGGGCGCCAACAAGGGCGACTCCTTCTTCGCCGACGGCGACGACGTGGACACCTGCGCCGCGCTGCTCCGCTTCGACGACGACACCCTCGCGACCGTCACCGCCACCCGCTACAACGGCGCGGGCCACGACGTCCGCCTGGAGGTCTGCGGCTCCAAGGGCGCCCGCTTCGTCGGCCTGGACGACCGCGCCCCGATGCCCACCGCCGAGGCCCGGCTCTCCTGGCAGCAGGCCACCCCGTACGCGACCTTCATGGAGCCCTTCCACCACGCGTACGTCACCGAGCTGACCGCCTTCACCGAGGTCGCGGCGGGCCGCGCGGAGAACCCCTGCCCGGCCGCCGACGCCCTCGAAGCGCTCTACGTCGCCGAGGCGTGCGAACGTTCCCGCCGCACCGGCGAGCCGGTCGCGATCGCCGACGTACGCGCCTGAGCCGCATCCCACCGTGCTCGGCCTGGGTCTCCTCCCCCTGCTCACCCTGGCGGTGGCCGCGCTGCTGGCGGGCTTCTCCAAGACCGCCCTCAGCGGCGTGGCCGCCGTCAGCGTGGCCCTGTTCGCCGCCGTACTCCCCGCCAAGGAGTCCACCGGCGCCCTGCTGCCCCTCCTCCTGATCGGCGACGTCATCGCCGTACGGACCTACCGCCGCCACGCCGACCGCCCGACCCTCCGCCGCCTCTTCCCCTCCGTCGCCGCGGGCGTCCTCGTGGGCGTCGCGTTCACCGCCCTCGCCGACGACGCCCTCATACGCCGCACCATCGGCGCCCTGCTGCTGACCATCACGGCCCACCACCTGTGGCAACGCCGCCCCCGAAAGCCCGCGCAGGCCCCCACCCGCCCCCGTACGGACGCGGCCGCCCTTCCCCCGTCCACCGGAACCGCCCGCCCCCGCGCCACCCTCCGTACCCCCTTCTACGGCCTCGTCGCCGGCTTCGCCACGATGGTCGCCAACGCGGGCGGCCCGGCGATGTCCCTCTACCTGCTCGCCTCAGGTCTCGGCATGCTCGGCTTCCTCGGCACGGCGGCGTGGTTCTTCTTCCTGGTGAACGCCTTCAAGCTGCCCTTCAGCGCGGGCCTCGGTCTGCTCACCTCGCACACCCTCCTGCTGGACGCGGCCCTCGTCCCCGCCCTCCTCCTCGGCGCCCACCTCGGCCGCCGCTGCGTCCACCGCCTCGACCAACCGCTCTTCACCCGCCTCACCCTCGCCCTCACCACAGCCGCGGCCCTCAACCTGCTCCGCTGAACGGGCGGCCAGGCGCCGCACCACCAGGTGCTGGACCAGGGCCGTCACGCCGCAGACCACCGCGGAGAGGCCGAGGCTCAGGGCGAGGGCGGGGATCAGGGAGCTGGTGGCCGTGACGCCGAGGTAGCCGATGCCGACCGAGTACGCGGCCCAGAGGGTCTCGGCGATCGCGCACCCGAGGAGGTAACGCCGCACGGGGTACCGGACCACTCCGGTGGCGAGCGCCGCGGCGACCCGCCCCGCCGGGAGGAAGCGGACGCCCGCCACGAAGGGCACGCCGTACCGGTCGATCAACAGGCTCGTACGCTCAAGGAACACCCGGCGCCGCGCGCGGCGGCCCATCCAGCGCCGCGCCGGTCCTCCGAATCTTCGTGCCGCCAAGTGCAGCGCCAGGTCACCCATGACCGCGCTCCCGGCGACGGTCAGGAGGACGAGGGCCAGGTGGAGGGTGCCGTGGGCGGCGAGGACGCCGGCCCAGGCGAGCAGGGCGGCGTTGGGCACCAGGGGTGGCGCGGTGGTCAGTGCCAGCAGTCCGTACATGGCGAGCGCGTTCACGGCGGCCCCGATCCCTCGGCACGGCGTTCCCCGTGCTCTTCCAGGCTGACCCCATACCGGCGACATGGCCAATTCCGTAGGGTTCGGGGGGATTTTTCGGCGCGGCGCGGGATACCCGCGGGATGCCCGTGCATTCATACCCCCTAGGGGTATACAGTGGAACACAGAAACACAGCACACCAACCGTCACCCCGGCACGAGGAGAATCCCATGTCCGCACCGGCCGACCAGCCCGTCACCACCACCTACAAGGTCACCGGCATGACCTGCGGTCACTGTGAGGGCGCCGTGCAGCAGGAGATCACGGAGATCGCCGGCGTCAGCTCGGTCGAGGCGACCGCCGCGACCGGGCTCGTCACCGTCGTCTCGCAGGCCCCGCTCGACGAGGAGGCCGTGCGCGCCGCCGTCGACGAGGCCGGCTACGAGCTCGCGGGTCAGGCCTGACCCCCATGCCGGACACTGACGTGCAGGCGCGGGTCGAGCTCGCCATCGGCGGCATGACCTGCGCCTCGTGCGCCGCGCGCGTGGAGAAGAAGCTCAACCGCATGGAGGGCGTCACCGCCACCGTCAATTACGCGACGGAGAAGGCGCGGGTCGCCTACGCGCCGGGGGTCGAGGTCGCCGACCTCATCGCCACGGTGGAGCGGACCGGGTACACGGCGCACGAGCCGCAGCCCGAGCCGGAGCCGGCCGCCCCCGCGCCGGGCGCGCACGAGGAGAAGGAAGCCGGGACCCAGGAGGGGCCGGACAGCGCCCTGGCGGGTCTGCGGCAGCGGCTGATCGTCTCGGCCGTGCTCGCCGCGCCCGTGATCGCGCTGTCGATGATCCCCGTACTGCAGTTCGACAACTGGCAGTGGCTGTGCCTGACGCTGGCCGCGCCGGTCGTCGTCTGGGGCGCGTACCCCTTCCACCGGGCGGCCTGGACGAACCTGCGGCACGGCGCCGCCACGATGGACACGCTGGTCTCCCTCGGCACGCTGGCCGCGTTCGGCTGGTCGCTGTGGGCGCTGTTCTTCGGGCACGCCGGGATGCCGGGGATGCGGCACGGCTTCGACCTGACGGCCCGGCACGGGGACGGCTCGTCCGCGATCTACCTGGAGGCGGCGGCCGGCGTCACCGCGTTCCTGCTGCTCGGGCGCTATCTGGAGGCCCGTTCCAAGCGGAAGGCGGGCGCGGCGCTGCGGGCGCTGATGGACCTGGGCGCCAAGGATGTGACCGTCCTGCGGGACGGCCGGGAGGTACGGGAGCCGGTGGACCGGCTGACCGTCGGCGACCGGTTCGTCGTACGGCCCGGCGAGAAGATCGCCACCGACGGGACGGTGGTGGACGGCACCTCGGCCGTGGACGCCTCGATGCTCACCGGCGAGTCCGTACCGGTCGACGTGGCACCCGGCGACGCGGTGACCGGCGCGACCGTGAACACCGCGGGGCGGCTCGTCGTGGAGGCCACCCGTATCGGGGCGGACACCCGGCTCGCGCGGATGGCGCAGCTCGTGGAGGACGCGCAGAGCGGCAAGGCCGAGGCACAGCGGCTCGCGGACCGGATCTCGGCCGTCTTCGTGCCGGTGGTGCTGGTGATCGCCCTCGCCACGCTCGTCGTCCGGCTGCTGGTGACCGGCGACGCCACCGCCGCGTTCACCGCCGCGGTCGCCGTCCTGATCATCGCCTGCCCGTGCGCGCTGGGGCTGGCCACGCCGACCGCGCTGATGGTCGGTACGGGCCGGGGCGCCCAGCTCGGCATCCTGATCAAGGGCCCCGAGGTACTGGAGTCCACGCGCCGGGTCGACACGGTCGTCCTGGACAAGACCGGCACGGTCACCACCGGGCGGATGAGCCTGTACGAGGCGGTCCCGGCGGCCGACACGGACGAGAAGACCCTGCTGCGCCTCGCCGGCGCCCTGGAGCACGCCTCGGAGCACCCGGTGGCCCGGGCGATCGCGGAGGGCGCGCAGGAGCGCGTGGGAGAGCTTCCCGCGGTCGCACGCTTCGAGAGCGTGGCGGGCCTGGGCGTACGCGGCACGGTGGACGGCCACGAGGTCGTCGTGGGCCGCGAACGCCTGCTGTCCGCCGCGGCCACTCCGGCCAGCTCAGTCGCCGAGGACGGCGCCGCGCTCCCCGCCGAGCTCGCCGCCGCCCGGGAGCACGCCGAGGCCGCGGGCCGTACGGCCGTCCTGGTCGCCTGGGACGGGCGGGTGCGCGGCGTGCTGTCCGTCGCCGACACCGTGAAGGACGGCAGTACGGAGGCGGTCGCGCGGCTGCGGTCGCTCGGGCTGACCCCCGTACTGCTCACCGGCGACAACAAGGCCGTCGCGGCGAGCGTCGCCCGCGAGGTCGGCATCGACCCCGACCAGGTCTTCGCCGAGGTCATGCCGGAGGACAAGGTCGCGGTGGTACAGCGGCTGCAGGAGCGGGGCCGGACGGTCGCGATGGTAGGGGACGGCGTGAACGACGCCGCCGCGCTCGCCAGGGCCGACCTGGGCCTGGCCATCGGTACCGGTACGGATGCGGCCATCGAGGCCGCCGACCTCACCCTCGTACGGGGGGACCTCCGGGTCGCGGCGGACGCCATCCGGCTCTCCCGGCGCACCCTCGGAACGATCAAGGGCAATCTGTTCTGGGCGTTCGGCTACAACGTCGCGGCGATCCCGCTCGCGGTGGCCGGGCTGCTCGACCCGATGATCGCGGGGGCGGCGATGGCGTTCTCGTCGGTCTTCGTGGTGACGAACAGCCTGCGGCTGCGGTCCTTCACGTAGGAGACTTCGTGGGGTAGCACGCAGGAGACTTCGTGGGGCAGGCGGCCGTGTCGCGGAAGGGAGCTCCCGGAAAGCGCGCAGGGTCCCGGGAGTTCCCGTTCTTCGCACAGTAACTGGGTGGGGTTCTTCACCTGATTGGGGACCTTCACACAGTTCTCACAACCCGCACCGTACCCATACACTGGGGCCCCGATCTCCTGATCGGGGCTCTTGACCGTATTCGCCCGATATGGCAAGAGACCCAGATCACAGAGGTTCGGACGTAACCATTCGAGGGGGTCGTGAGTCTAACCGTGCAGTACAAGCACCCCGGCGGGGCTTGTACCGACAACCGGACCGGTCTTGGGGGACTTCGTCCGGTTATGCGTGGCCGGGGCGACGTGCCCGGGGAGCTTTGAGCGGCCCTCCCGTACGTGCGCGTCCCGGCAGCTCGCGCAGCAGTAGAGCAGGGTGCCCTCAATGGACGCCCGGACGGATCCCGTGGGGGGAATCCGACCCGGGAAAGGGAAGCGCCCCCCGCTCCGGACCCGTGGGGGGATCTGGAGCGAGGGGCGCTTTTCGCTTTCCGCCGGCCCGCATCGCGGGCCGGCGGACGGCAAGCCTGGTGTCAGCGCTGCTCGACCGGCACGAAGTCGCGCTCGACCACGCCGGTGTAGATCTGGCGCGGACGGCCGATGCGGGAGCCGGGCTCCTTGATCATCTCGTGCCACTGGGCGATCCAGCCGGGCAGCCGGCCGAGCGCGAAGAGCACGGTGAACATCTCGGACGGGAAGCCCATGGCCCGGTAGATCAGGCCGGTGTAGAAGTCGACGTTCGGGTAGAGCTTGCGCTCGACGAAGTAGTCGTCGGAGAGCGCGTGCTCCTCCAGCTTCAGGGCGATGTCCAGCAGCTCGTCGGACTTGCCGAGCGCGGAGAGGACGTCGTGCGCCGCCGCCTTGATGATCTTCGCCCGGGGGTCGAAGTTCTTGTAGACGCGGTGCCCGAAGCCCATGAGCTTCACGCCGTCTTCCTTGTTCTTCACCTTGCGGATGAAGGTGTCGACGTCGCCGCCGTCGCGCTGGATGCCTTCCAGCATCTCCAGCACGGACTGGTTCGCACCGCCGTGCAGGGGGCCCCACAGCGCGTTGATGCCGGCCGAGATCGAGGCGAAGAGGTTCGCCTGCGAGGAGCCGACCAGGCGCACGGTCGAGGTCGAGCAGTTCTGCTCGTGGTCGGCGTGCAGGATCAGCAGCTTGTCCAGGGCGCTGGTGACGACCGGGTCCAGGTCGTACTCGGCGGCGGGCACCGAGAAGGTCATGCGCAGGAAGTTCTCGACGTAGCCGAGGTCGTTGCGCGGGTAGACGACCGGGTGGCCGACCGACTTCTTGTACGCGTACGCCGCGATCGTCGGCAGCTTGGCCAGCAGCCGGATGCTGGAGAGGTAGCGCTGCTGCTCGTCGAACGGGTTGTGGCTGTCCTGGTAGAACGTGGACAGCGCGCTGACGACCGAGGACAGCATCGCCATCGGGTGGGCGTCCCGCGGGAAGCCGTCGTAGAAGCGCTTGACGTCCTCGTGGAGCAGCGTGTGGTAGGTGATGTCCTCCTTGAAGGAGGACAGCTCGTCGACGGTCGGGAGCTCGCCGTTGATGAGCAGGTACGCGGTCTCAAGGAACGTGCTGCGCTCTGCGAGCTGCTCGATCGGGTAGCCGCGGTACCGGAGAATGCCCGCTTCACCGTCGAGATAGGTGACCGCGGATTTATACGCAGCGGTGTTGCCGTAACCGGAATCCAGGGTCACCAGACCGGTCTGTGCGCGCAGCTTCGAGATGTCGAAGCCCTTGTCGCCGACGCTGCTGTCGACGACCGGGTAGCTGTATTCGCCGTCCCCGTAACGCAGTACTACAGAGTTGTCGCTCACGTCATCCCTCACCGACGTTGTGCCTCTTCTTCGAGGTGCCCTGACTGCCTATACCTTCCCCCATTTGGACCTTGCCTGTGCACTCGGGGTCGGCCATAGGGCCCTAAGACGGCACTCAGTGCCGCCCAGCTGCCCATCTTGCGCCCCTTCGCCCCAATGGGGAAAGGGGTGACACCTCACATCGTGCCGCCAAGCCGGTGATCCAGCGCGGTATGCCTGCGACCCGCCGATATCGTCCGCACCGCCTGGCCCAGCGCCTTGCGCGACCCCACCAGCACCACCAATCGCTTCGCCCGGGTAACCGCCGTATAGAGAAGATTGCGCTGCAGCATCATCCACGCTCCTGTCGTGACGGGAATCACCACTGCCGGATACTCACTTCCCTGCGAACGGTGGATCGTCACGGCATACGCGTGCGCCAGCTCGTCCAGCTCGTCGAAGTCGTACGGCACCTCCTCGTCCTCGTCGGTCAGCACGGTCAGCCGCTGCTCCTCGATGTTCAGATTCGTGACCACCCCCACCGTGCCGTTGAAGACGCCGTTGCGGCCCTTCTCGTAGTTGTTCCGGATCTGGGTGACCTTGTCGCCGACGCGGAAAACCCGGCCGCCGAAGCGGCGCTCGGGGAGGTCGGGGCGGGCCGGGGTGACCGCCTGCTGGAGCAGGCCGTTCAGCGCGCCGGCGCCGGCCGGGCCGCGGTGCATCGGCGCCAGCACCTGCACGTCCCGCCGCGGGTCGAGGCCGAACTTCGCCGGGATCCGACGGGCCGCCACATCGACCGTCAGCCGCCCCGCCTCCTCGGTGTCCTCCTGCGGGAAGAGGAAGAAGTCGGGCATCCCGGTCGTGATCGGCAGCGTGCCGGCGTTGATCCGATGTGCGTTGGTCACCACTCCCGAATGCTGCGCCTGCCGGAAGATCCGGGTCAGCCGTACGGCCGGCACCGGGCTGCCGTCCGCGAGCAGGTCGCGCAGCACCTCCCCCGCCCCCACGGAGGGCAGCTGGTCCACATCGCCCACGAGGAGCAGGTGCGCGCCCGGCGGCACGGCCTTGATGAGCTTGTTGGCGAGCAGCAGGTCCAGCATCGACGCCTCGTCGACCACCACCAGGTCGGCGTCCAGCGGACGGTCCTGGTCGTACGCGGCGTCCCCGCCGGGCTTCAGCTCCAGCAGCCGGTGCACCGTGGCGGCCTCCGCGCCGGTCAGCTCGGCCAGCCGCTTGGCGGCCCGCCCGGTCGGCGCCGCCAGCAGCACCTGCGCCTTCTTGGCGCGCGCCAGCTCCACCACCGAGCGGACCGTGAAGGACTTGCCGCAGCCGGGGCCGCCGGTGAGCACCGCGACCTTCTCGGTCAGCGCCAGCTTCACCGCCGCCTCCTGCTCGGGCGCCAGCTTCGCTCCCGTACGGTCGGCGAGCCACGCCAGCGCCTTGTCCCAGGGCACGTCGTGGAAGGCCGGCATCCGGTCCTCCCCGGCCCGCAGCAGCCGCCGCAGCCGCCCGGCCAGGGACAGCTCGGCGCGGTGGAACGGGACCAGGTACACGGCCCTTATGGGCTCACCGCCCTCAGGGGCGGGGACGGTCTCCCGTACGACGCCCTCCGGGTCCTCGGCCAGCTCCGCCAGGCAGTCGATGACCAGCCCCGTGTCCACCTGGAGCAGCTTCACCGAGTCGGTGATCAGCTGCTCCTCGGGCAGAAAGCAGTGTCCCTGGTCGGTGGACTGGGACAGCGCGTACTGCAAACCGGCCTTCACCCGGTCCGGGCTGTCGTGCGGGATGCCCACCGACTGGGCGATGCGGTCCGCGGTCAGGAAGCCGATGCCCCAGACGTCGGCGGCGAGGCGGTAGGGCTGGTTCCGTACGACGGAGATGGACGCGTCGCCGTACTTCTTGTAGATCCGCACCGCGATGGAGGTGGACACTCCGACGCCCTGCAGGAAGACCATGACCTCCTTGATGGCCTTCTGCTCCTCCCAGGCCGCGCCGATCATCTTCGTCCGCTTCGGCCCGAGCCCCGGCACCTCGATGAGGCGCTTGGGGTCCTGCTCGATGACGTCGAGGGTGTCCGTGCCGAAGTGCTCGGTGATCCGGTCGGCGATCCGCGGGCCGATGCCCTTGATCAGGCCGGAGCCGAGATAGCGGCGGATGCCCTGCACCGTGGCGGGCAGCACCGTCCGGTAGTTCTCGACGGTGAACTGGCGGCCGTACTGGGGGTGAGAGCCCCAGCGGCCCTCCATGCGCAGCGACTCGCCCGGCTGGGCGCCGAGCAGCGCCCCGACGACCGTGAGCAGGTCATTGCCGCCGCGGCCGGTGTCGACGCGCGCGACGGTGTAGCCGTTGTCCTCGTTGGCGTAGGTGATCCGCTCCAGGACGCCTTCGACGACGGCCTGGCCGGGTGGGTTGTTCGGGCCTCCCCCGCGCGTTCGCTGCATGGAACCGAAGGTACCGCCGGGATCGGACATCGCCGGGGGCCTGTGGACAACCCGGCGGCGGGGCCTGTGGATTGTCCGTTGCGGGCCTGTGGGATGCCCGGCTGCGGGCCTGTGGGCTCTCCGGCGGCCGGACGTTTCGAGGGGCCCGGCGTGCTGCCGGGCCCCTCGGTTCCCCCGTGGTCCCCCCTCTTCATCGCCGCCTGACCATCCCCCCGGATTCCCCCCTCAGGCACCGACTGTCCAGTACGACCTCCAAGTGGCCGGAACGGTTGCGCGGTTCCGCCCCTCTTTCGGCGCAGTTCGTCTCGCGGCCCGCGCCCGTACGCACGGCGCGCACGGCGCGTTCAGCCGGGCCCCCGAGCTCTCTTGCGCGCGCCCGCCTCACTCTGCGCGCAGCACGTGCTCCCGGTAACGGGCGATCACCTCGGCCAGTACCTCGGCCCCGTCCCGCTCCCACAGGCCCGGGTTGAAGATCTCGACCTCGATGGGCCCGTCGTGCCCCGCCGCCTCGGTCCGTTCGCGGAACCACCGCAGGTCCACCGCCCCGTCCCCGAGCTGTCCGCGACCGAGCAGCACCCCTTCGGGCAGCGGGGTCACCCAGTCGGCGAGCTGGAACGCCGCGAGGCGCCCGCCGCGCCCCGCCCGCTCGATCCCCTCCCCGACCGTGTCGTCCCACCACAGGTGGTACGTGTCCACGACCACCCCCACCTGCTCCACGGGGAACCGCTCGGCGAGGTCCAGCGCCTGGGCGAGCGTGGAGACGACGCAGCGGTCCGACGCGTACATCGGATGCAGCGGCTCGATCGCCAGCCGTACGCCCCGCTCGGCGGCGTAGGACCCCAGCTCGGCCAGCGCCTCGGCCACCCGCTCCCGCGCGCCGTGCAGGTCCCGGCTACCGGGCGGCAGGCCGCCGGACACCAGGACGAGCGTGTCCGTACCGAGGGTCGCGGCCTCGTCGAGCGCCGCCCGGTTGTCGTCCAGCGCGGCGGCGCGCGCCTGAGGATCGGTGGCGGTGAAGAAGCCGCCCCGGCACAGGCTGGTGACGGTCAGCCCCGCCTCCCGCATGAGCTTGGCGGCCGCGTCGACGCCGTACTTCTGTACCGGCTCGCGCCACAGGCCCACGTGGCGCAGCCCGGCCGCCGCGCAGCCGTCCGCCAACTCGGGCAGCGACCACTGCTTGACCGTCTCCTGGTTGAGGCTGAGGCGCGCGAGGTCGCCGTTCGTGCCGCGGCCGGTCATGCGTCTCCTCCGAGTACGGCGGTCAGCTTCGCCATCCGGTGCCGGGCCAGCTCAGGATCCGGGAACAGGCCGAGCCCGCCCGCCAGTTCGTACGCGCGGCGCAGATGCCGCAGCGAGCGGGCCGACTGCAGGCCGCCGGCCATCGTGAAGTGCGCCTGGTGGCCCGAGAGCCAGGCCAGGAAGACGACGCCGGTCTTGTAATAGCGGGTCGGCGCTTCGAAGAGGTGCTGGGCCAGCTCCACGGTGGGGTCCAGGACCTTGTGGAACGCGGCGGTGTCCCCGGTGTCCAGCAGGCGCACGGCCTCGGCGGCCAGCGGCGCGAGCGGATCGAAGACGCCCAGCAGGGCGTGGCTGAAACCGCGTTGGTCACCGGCGATCAGTTCGGGGTAGTGGAAGTCGTCGCCCGTGTAGCAGCGCACGCCGTTCGGCAGCCGGCGGCGCAGCGCCACCTCCCGGTCCGCGTCGAGCAGTGAGACCTTCACGCCGTCGACCTTGTCCGGGTGCTCGGCGATGATCTGCAGGAACGTCTCGGTGGCCGCGTCGAGACCGTCGCTGCCCCAGTAGCCCTCCAGCGCCGGGTCGAACATCGGGCCGAGCCAGTGCAGGATGACCGGCTCGCTGCTCTGCCGAAGCAGGTGCCCGTACAGCTCCGCGTACGCATCGGGACCGGCCGCGACCGCCGCCAGCTGCCGCGACGCCATCAGGATCGGCTGCCCGCCGGACTCCTCCACGAGGGCGAGCTGCTCCTCGTAGGCGGCGCGCACGTCCGAGAGCCCCGCCTTCCCGGGCGGGAGCTGGTCGGTGCCCACTCCGCAGGCGATCCGGCCGCCCACCGCCCTGGCCTCGGCGGCCGACCGCCGGATCAGCTCGGCGGCGGTCGCCCAGTCCAGTCCCATGCCGCGCTGCGCGGTGTCCATGGCCTCGGCGACGCCCAGGCCGTGCGCCCACAGGTGGCGCCGGAAGGCGAGCGTGGCGTCCCAGTCCAGCACGGCGGGACCGTCGGGGGTGGTGTCGGCGTCCGGATCGGCGACAACGTGCGCGGCGGCGAAGACGGTACGGGAGGTGAAGGGGACCGCTGTGCCTACGGGCGCGGCGCTCGCAGGCGTGGCTTCGGATGCAGCGCTCAGGGGCGTGGTTTCAGACGCGGCGCTCACAGGCTCAGCTCCGGTACGTCCAGGCGGCGTCCTTCTTGTGCCGAGCGGATGCCCAGTTCGGCGAGGTGCACGCCGCGCGCGCCCGCCATGAGGTCCCACCGCCACGGCTCGTCGAGCACCACGTGGCGCAGGAAGAGTGACCACTGCTCCTTGAAGCCGTTGTCGAACGTCTCGTTGTCGGGCACCTCTTGCCACTGCGCCCTGAAGTCCTCCGTGGCCGGCAGGTCCGGGTTCCAGACCGGCTTGGGGGTGGCGGAACGGTGCTGGACCCGGCAGCGGCGCAGGCCCGCGACGGCCGACCCCTCCGTGCCGTCCACCTGGAACTCCACCAGCTCGTCCCGGTTGACGCGCACCGCCCAGGAGGAGTTGATCTGCGCGACAGCGCCGCTCGCCAGCTCGAAGATCCCGTACGCGGCGTCGTCGGCGGTCGCCTCGTACGGCTTCCCGGCCTCGTCCCAGCGGCGCGGGATGTGGGTCGCCAGCTGGGCCTGGACGGTGCGTACCGGCCCGAACAGCTCGTGCAGCACGTACTCCCAGTGCGGGAACATGTCCGTCGCGATGCCGCCGCCGTCCTCGGCCCGGTAGTTCCACGACGGGCGCTGCGCCTCCTGCCAGTCACCCTCGAAGACCCAGTAGCCGAACTCGCCCCGTATGGACAGAATGCGCCCGAAGAAGCCGCCGTCGATGAGCCGCTTCAGCTTCAGCAGGCCCGGCAGGAAGATCTTGTCCTGGACGACGCCGTGCTTGATGCCGGCATCGCGGGCCAGCCGCGCCAGTTCGAGCGCACCGGTGAGTCCGGTGGCGGTGGGCTTCTCCACGTAGAGATGCTTGCCCGCGGCGATCGCCTTCTTGACGGCCTCCTCGCGGGCGGCGGTGACCTGCGCGTCGAAGTAGATGTCGATGCTGTCGTCGGCCAGCACCGCGTCCAGATCGGTGGACCACTCCGTGAGGCCGTGCCGGTCGGCCATGGCCGCGAGCTTGTGCTCCGCGCGGCCGACCAGGACCGGTTCGGGCCAGATCACCGTGCCCCCGCCCACGTCCAGGCCGCCCTGCTCGCGCAGGGCGAGGATCGAGCGGAGCAGGTGCTGGCGGTAGCCCATGCGCCCGGTCACGCCGTTCATGGCGATCCGTACGGTCTTGCGTGTCACAACCCGACCCCTCACATCAACCGGTGGTACCGGTCGCGGCCCACGTGGTCCGCGAACGGACAAGCACACGGAAAGCGCCGGCGAAGGGCGCGCGGCGCCCAGTGCCCGGAGTTGCTCACTCGGTCACGCATAGAAAGCGCTTTCCATCGCGAGAGAAGCTAGCCTGCGACGCGAGGCGCCACAAGAGGGGCGACGCCGTGCGTGGCGCCGCAGGAAGGGGGACGGGGAGCGATATGACCGTGACACTGGCGGACGTCGCCGCGCGGGCGGGAGTCTCGGCGGCGACCGTCTCACGCGTGCTGAACAGCAACTATCCGGTGGCCGAGGCCACCCGCGACCGAGTACTGCGAGCGGTCGCGGAACTGGAGTACGTCGCGAACGGACCGGCCAGCGCGCTCGCCGCCGCCACCTCCGATCTGGTCGGCATCCTCGTCAACGACGTCGCCGACCCGTTCTTCGGAGTACTCGCGAGCGCGGTGCAGTCGGAGATGAGCGGCGACGGCACCTCCGGCGGCGAGAAGCTCGCCGTGGTGTGCAACACCGGCGGCTCACCGGAGCGCGAACTGACCTACCTCACGCTGCTGCACCGCCAGCGGGCCGGCGCCGTGGTGCTGACCGGCGGCGCGACCGAGGACCCCGCGCATACGGCGGCGTTGGCGGCCCGGGTGGCGCGGCTGTCCGCGGCGGGGACCCAGGTCGTACTGTGCGGCCGTCCTCCGCTGCCGTCGTGGACACCGGCGGGCGACGGGCGCGCGGCGGAGGGGACGGCGGCGGCTTCCTCAGCTGCGGGTTCCTCGGCTTCCGCTGCCGGCGCGGGGCCTGCTCCGCTGACCGTCGCGTTCGACAACCGGGGCGGCGCGCGGTCGCTGACCGAGCACCTGGTCGCCCTCGGCCACCGCCGCATCGGATGCGTGGCGGGTCCTGAGGGGCTCACCACCACCCGGCACCGACTGGAGGGGCACCGCGCCGCCCTCGCGGCGCACGACATCGCGGACGCGCCCGGCCGCACGGTCCACGGCGCCTACGACCGGGCCTCCGGCTATGCGGCGGCCCACGAGCTCCTCCGGCGGGACGAGGATCTGACCGCCGTCGTCGCGGCCAACGACACGGTCGCGCTCGGCGTCTGCGCCGCGCTGCGCGAGCACGGGCTGCGGGTCCCTGAGGACGTCTCGGTCGCCGGCTTCGACGACCTGCCCTTCAGCATGGACGCGGTGCCCGCGCTGACGACCGTCCGGCTGCCGCTGACCGAGGCCGGAGCGCGGGCCGGGCGGCTGGCGATGGGCCGGGAGCCGGCGCCGGCGGACGGCGTGGCGCTGCTTTCATCCGAATTGGTGATACGCAAGTCGACGGCTGCGCCCTATTCTTGACTCAGTCAAGGTTTTTGGGGGATGCCATGACCGTCCAGGAATTCCGCCGCTTCAACCGCTTCTACACCAATCTCATCGGCGCGCTCGACTACGGCCGCCACCTCTACAGTCCGTACACGCTCACCGAGGCCCGCCTGCTGTACGAGCTCGCCAACAGCACTGGTCAGGTGGACGCCGCGGACCTGCGCGTCACGCTCTCGCTCGACGCGGGGTACCTCAGCCGTCTGCTCGGGAAGTTCGAGGAGCGCGAGCTGATCACCACGGGCCGTTCGGAGCAGGACTCGCGGCGCCGGCGCATCACGCTCACCCCGCACGGCCGGGAGGCGGCGTCGACCCTGGAGGAGCGGTCGCAGGACAGCGCCGGCCGACTCCTGGAGCAGCTGCCCGGACCGGACCGCGCCCGGCTGGCGGAGTCGATGGCGACGATCCGCGAACTGCTCGGCGACCCCGGCCCACCGGGCGCCGACGCGCCGGGCGCTGGTCCGGCGCCTCCTTCCGACACCCCTCCCGGGTCGGCGTCGGACCTGGTGACACTGCGGACCACGCGCCCCGGCGACCTCGGCTGGATGGTGCAGCGCAACGCCGAGCTCTACGCCCGCGAGTACGGCTTCGACCTCTCCTACGAAGCGCTGGTGGCCCGCATCGTCGCCGAGTTCGCCGAGCACTTCGACCCGCACTGGGACCGCGCCTGGATCGCCGAGCTGAACGGCAAACCTGCGGGCCAGGTGATATGCGTGCGGGGCCGGACGGAGGGGGATGCGCAGGCCGATGGCGCGGAGGAGGGCGCGGGCAGGGGCGGGGACGCGGGCAAGGTCAGGGGCGCGGACAGGGGCGGGGACGGAGCCGAGGCGGAAGACGGAGGCGGGGTCGAGAGTGGAGACGGGGACAGGAGTGGACGCGGCGGTCATCGCGAGCGGATACGCACGGCTCGGCTGCGGTTGCTGCTCGTGGAGCCGGAGGCGCGCGGTCATGGCATCGGCGGGCGGCTGGTGGCGGCCTGCACGGACTTCGCCCGGGACGCCGGGTACGAGGAGCTGGTGCTGTGGACCAACAGCGTCCTGACGTCCGCCCGGCGGATCTACGAGCGGGCCGGGTTCGAGCTGGTCGCCGAGCGGCCGCACCACAGTTTCGGACAGGACCTGGTCGGGCAGGACTGGCGACTGCGGCTATGAGCCGTCGGCCGAGGCGGTGAACCGCCGGCTGGGGCTGTGAGCCGTTGGCTGCCGGTGTGGTGGGGACGGTACGAGGATCTTTGTGAAGGGCTGCGAAAGGTAGGGCTGTAGGGCTATGCGATTCGCCTTCTCGACGCTGGGCGTGCCCGGTATGCCGGTACGAGACGTGGCCAGGCTCGCCGCCGGTGCCGGGTATCACGGGGTGGAGCTGCGCGCCCATCCGGAGGAACCGGTGCACACGGGCCTCGGTCCCGGCGAACGTGCCGATGTCGCCCGGGAGTTCGCGGACGCCGGGGTGGAGATCCTCACCGTCGCCGGGTACGCGAAGGTCGCCGAGGCTCAGGACGCGGCGGGCGAGGCGGCACTCGCGGACGAGCTGGCGGGGCTGGTCGGCCTCGCGGCGGACGTGGGCGCCTCGTACGTACGGGTGTTCCCCGGTGCGGGCGACCGGCCGGCCGCGGAGGCCGACGCCG
>NZ_JBEPFC010000055.1:0-41643 GCF_040301705.1 Streptomyces sp. NPDC000151
GGTGCGGGCGCGGTCGACGGCGGCTTCGATGCGGCGGGCCTTGTCGTCCGCCGGGTCGAACGTCAGCTGCCGGGCGGCGCGTTCGGCCCGGCGGAGGTCCTCGGCCCGTAGCGCCACCGACCGCACGCGAGCGCGTTGCAGACCGAGCGCGGCGTGCAGCGCGTAGGCGACCTCGGTCAGCGCGGGCCCGTGCGCGGTCGGTTCGGCCAGCCGCCGGGTGCGGGTCGTGGTGGAGCGGTCGGCGTAGCGGACGGTGAGCGTGAGCGCGCCTGCCACCTGACCGCCGCTGCGCATCCGGGAGCCGAGCTCGTCCGCGAGCGCGAGCAGCGCCCTGCGGCGCCGCGCCTCGTCCAGCTCGTCGTGGGCGAAGCGATGTTCGGCGGCCATCGAGCGGGACGGCGCGTTCGGGGTCACCGGCGTCGGGTCGATGCCGCGGGCCCGCTCGGACACCCGGCGGCCGGCCTTCGCGCCGAGGATGCGCTGCAGGGTCGCGGGGGGCGCCGCGGCGATCCGCCCGACGCTGTCGAGCCCGTACGCACACAGGGCGCGGGCCGCTGTGGGGCCGATGCCGTGCAGGGCGGCGGCGGGCCTGCGGTCGAGGAAGGCGGCGACGCCCTCGGGGTCGCCGGGGACGACGCGTACCTCTCCGGGTGCCGCGTCCTGGGCGGCCATCCGGGCGAGCAAAGGGTTGCCGGCGATGCCGATGACGCACTCGGTGTCGTACCACGCCAGGGCGCGCAGCCGGAGCAGCTCGGCGATGCCGGCGGCGTCCCGGCCGAAGTACCGCTGCGCACCGCGTACGTCGGCGAGCGCGGCGTCCGGCGGCAGCGCCTCGACCACGGGGGTGAACTCCCCCAGCAGCGCGATCAGCCGCTCGTACGTCTCCTCCCCGAGGGCCGGGGCGGCCGCCGCTCCGGCCACCGCGGCCGGACGGAACCGTACGTACAGCGCGACCCCGGTCCTGGACACCCGGCCCCGGCCCGGAGCACCGGCGGCATCCGTCGGAGAGTTTCCGGAAGGAGGTGAGGAAGGAGGCTTTTGGTCAGTCATCCCGCGCTCCCCGGGCTGGCGTGCCACAACTTGCGACCGGTGGCGGCGCGTTCGCCCGCGGGCTGGAGATCGGCCCACGGGTGCAGGGTGTAGCCGGTGGGCAGACGAATGACCCGCTCGTCGCCCGGCGCCGCCGAGTCGTCCACCATTGCCGAGTCGGCAGACGTCGCCGAGCCGGCAGGCATCGCCGAGTCGCCCGGCGCCGCCAAGTCGGCAGGCGTCGCCGAGTCGCCCGGCGTCCACGAGTCGGCAGGCGGGGTGGGGGTGCCATCGCCTCCGGGTGCTGTGCCGGTGCCCGCCTCCGCGGCGGCGTACCGCTCACGGTCGGCGGAACCGCTCCGACTGTGGGGGTGCCCAGTGACGCGCACACCCGGACTGCGCCCCGCGGGGGCGAGCGCGGGGGCGGGTGCGGGAGCCGTGGCGGGCGCGGAGGCCGGGGCCCCCGAGGCCGCGCCCCCGGGTGCTGGGGCGGACGCCGAGGCCGTGGCGGACGCCGATGCCGGGGCGGGCGCCGAGGCCGGGGCGAATGCGGGGGCTCGGGTTGCCTTGGAGGCTGGGGCCGCCTCTGAGGTGGAGTTCGCGGTAGCTGCCGGTACGGGGGCGGGGGTGGTGATTGGGGTGGAGGTGGTGGGGGCGGGGGTGGTGGGGGGTGGGGGGAGGGGAGGGTGGGAGGCCAGGTGGGACGTGACCGCCCGGAGCCCGCCCCTCTCCCGCAGCTCCGCCAGTTCCGCCAGGTTCCAGACCGCGGTGCCGACCACGCTGAGGCTGCGGGGGCCGCGGCGTTGGACCGTGCCGCGTACCAGGAGCAGCCAGGAGTGGAAGACGGTGTGGGCGCAGGTCTCGTGGCTGTCGTCGAAGAAGGCGCAGTCGACCAGGCCCGTGCTGTCGTCGAGGGTGGTGAAGATGACCCGGCGGCCGGAGCGGATCGGCGGCGTCTGGGTGGCCGCCTTGGCGCCGGCGACCAGGACCGTGTCACCGTGCCGGGCCTCGCGCAGCCGCTTGGCCGGGAGTACTCCCAGTTCGTTCAGGAACTGGGTGTGGTCCCCCATCAGGTGCCGGGAGGCGTCCATGCCCAGTACGCCCAGCTCGGCGCTGAGCCGTTCGGCGTCGCTCAGGTCCGGCAGGCCGGCCGGTGCCGAGGCAGCGGTGGTCAGCGGGAGTTGCGTGTCGGCCGGTGCGCCGCGCTGCTGGCGGTGCAGTTCGGCGATGTGCAGCAGCAGGTCGCGGCGGTTGGCGCCGAAGGCGTCCAACGCGCCGACCCTGGCGAGGCGTTCGAGGACGGGGCGGCCCGGGTGGGCCCGTCGCCACAGGTCCTGGAGCGAGGAGTAGGGGCGGCCGGCGGCGATCCGGCCGGCCTCCGCCTCGCTGATGCCGTGCACCTCGGAGAGCGCGAGGCGTAGCCCCCAGGCTCCACGCGCCTCGGAAGGACCGCGCTCCACCCCGGAAGGCCCGTGCCCCGCCCCGGAAGGCCCGCGCCCCACCCCGGAAGGACCGTGCCCCACAGGACCGTGCCCCGCCCCAGAAGGCCCGTGCCCCACCCCAGAAGGCCCGTGCCCCGCCCCAGTAGGGCCATATCCCACATTCCCCCCACCCATCCCAGACACCAGTTCGATTCGATAAGCGACATCGGACCGGTTCACGTCCAAGGGGAGGATCGGGACGCCGCGGCGGCGGGCGTCGGCGAGGAGGAGGCGTTTGGGGTACATGCCGGGGTCGTGGGTGAGCAGGCCGGCGTAGAAGGCGGCCGGGTGGTGGGCCTTGAGCCAGGCGGA
The DNA here is from genome assembly GCF_040301705.1 of Streptomyces sp. NPDC000151. Lineage (NCBI taxonomy): Bacteria > Bacillati > Actinomycetota > Actinomycetes > Kitasatosporales > Streptomycetaceae > Streptomyces > Streptomyces sp. NPDC000151. Next base: position 2,823 of record NZ_JBEPFC010000055.1, read on the forward strand.
CTGGTAGGTCGGTACGGCGAAGGCCACCGCGTGCGCCTTGCAGAAGCCGTACGAACCGAACGATTCGATGATCTCCCAGGTGCGGGCGATGTCTTCGGAGGAGTAGCCGTGCCGCGCGGCGTGTTCCGCGAACCAGACGCGGATGCGGCCCTGCGACTCGGGGTCGGACAGGCCGCGCCGGACCCGGTCCGCCTCGTCCAGGCCGCAGTCGGTCATCCGGTCCAGGATGTGCATGACCTGTTCGTGGAAGACCACGACGCCGTATGTCTCGCGCAGGGATTCCGCCAGGTCGGGGTGGGGGTAGTGGACGGGTCTGCGGCCGTGCCGGGATTCGATGAAGGGCCGCACCATGTCGGCCGCGACCGGCCCCGGGCGGAAGAGCGAGATGTCCACGACCAGGTCGTGGAAGGTGGCGGGCTGGAGCCGGCCGATCAGGTCGCGCTGGCCCGGCGACTCGATCTGGAAGCAGCCGAGGGTCTCGGTGGAGCGGATCAGGCCGTACGTCGCGGGGTCGCCCGGCGGCACCTGTGCCGGGTCGTCGATGTCCGGCGCGGGCCGCCCGGTGGCGCGGCCGATCTCCGCGGTGGCGTGCGCCATCGCGGACTGCATCCGTACGCCGAGCACGTCGAGCTTGAGCAGGCCGAGGTCCTCGACGTCGTCCTTGTCGAACTGCGACATGGGGAAGCCCTCGCCGCCGGTGGGCACCACGGGGGTGCGGCCGGTGAGCGTGGCGTCGGAGAGCAGTACGCCGCAGGGGTGCATGGCGGTGCCGCGGGGCAGCGCGTCCAGGCCCTCCACCAGGTCCCAGAACGGCGGGGGCGGCGGGTTGTCCCGCAGGGCGCGCAGTTCGGGCAGTTCCTCCAGTGCCGCCCGCGCGTCCCGCGCCCGTATGTGCGGGAAGGACTTGGCGATCCGGTCCACCTCGTCGGGGTCCATGCCGAGTGCGGCGCCGACGTCGCGCACGGCATGGCGTACCCGATACGTCTCGGGCATGGCGACGGCGGCGACGCGTTCGGCGCCGAAGCGGTCGAAGATCGCGTGGTAGACCTCCAGGCGGCGGGCGGACTCCACGTCGATGTCGATGTCGGGGAGGACGGCGCGGCGCTTGGAGAGGAAGCGTTCCATCAGCAGGCCGTGCTCGACGGGGTCGGCGTGTGCGATGCCGAGCAGGTGGTTGACCAGCGAGCCGGCGCCGGAGCCGCGTGCGGTGACGCGGATGCCGAGGCGCCGGGTGTCCTCGACGACCTGGGCGACGGTGAGGAAGTACGACGCGAAGCCGTGGTGGTCGATGATGTCCAGCTCGCGGTGGAGGCGTTCCCAGTACGTGCGGGCGGCCGGGCCGCGGTCGTAGCCGCGGCGGACCATTCCGGCGGCGCTGCGGGAGCGGAGTACGCGGGAGGCGGTACGGTGCTCCGCGCCGACCAGCCGTGGTTCGGGGAAGTGGACGGTGCCGAGTCCGATGTCGTCCTGGGGGTCGACGAGGCACTCCCCCGCCGTCTCCTCGGTCATGGCGAGCAGCCGGTGGGCGGTGTCGCGGCGGTGGCCGGCGGCTTCGGCGATGCGTTCGGCGGTGCGGGCCATGGTGTCGGCGTCCTTGAGCCAGCGTTCGCCGCTGTCGCGGGCTTCGGGGCGGTGGCGGTCGATGGGGACGAGGCGGCGGGCGGAGTCCAGGACGTCGGCGACCGGGCCCTGGCCGGGGTCGGCGTAGCGGACGGCGTTGCTGAGGACGGCCCGGATGCCCTGGTCGACGGCGAAGCCGAGGGTGCGGGCCGCGAGCCGGAGGGAGCCGGGGCCGGTGCCGGTGCGGCCGTGGTGGACGGTTTCGAGGCGCAGCGCGTCGCCGTACAGCTCGCGCCAGGGGGCGATGAGGCGGGCGGCGCGGTCGGGGCGTCCGGCGGCGAGTGCGCGGCCGACTTCGGAGTCGGGGCCGAGGAGGACGACGGTGCCGTCCGTCGCGGTGGCCAGGTCGTCCCAGGGGAGGAGGGGGCGTTCGCGGTCGGTGGCGTGTGCGGCGGAGACCAGTCGGCACAGGGTGGCCCAGCCGCGGGCGCCGTCGCGGGCGAGGAAGACGGCGCGGGCGGCCGATTCGTCGATGAAGGCGCCGCCGCGCACGGGGGTGCGGCGGCGTGTCGTGGGGGTGGGGTCCGGCTGTCGTTCGGCGATCGCCAGCTCGGTGCCGAACAGCGGGCGGATGCCGGCTTCGGCGGCGGCCTTGGCGAAGCGTACGGCGCCGGAGAGCGAGTCGCGGTCGGTGAGGGCGAGGGCGTCCATGCCGCGTTCGGCCGCCTGTTCGGCGAGCCGTTCGGGGTGTGAGGCGCCGTACCGCACGGAGAATCCCGATGCGGTGTGCAGGTGCGTGAACCGGGACATTCGCACCTCCTACCGCGTGAGCACCCCCTGACTGACCTTGCATCCCCCGTCTCACTCACACCATAACGCTTTCTTCGAACGTCCGTGCGAACACGTGTGCGCGACGCGCCGGGGCACGCCCACTCAGCCACACATCCACCACCTCAAAAGGGAAGATATGAGGCTAATCCGTACGTACAGCGAGGAGCAGCGTCCATGGCCACAGCGGACGACGACGCCAGGACCGGTGCCGGGACCGATGCCAGAACCGGTGCCGGTACCGGCGCCAGGACCACCTTCGCCGGAGAGCTGAAGGACGCGGTGTCGGCGCGGGCCGCGCTGCTGATCATCGGGGTGCTGGCCCTGACGGCCGCGTTCATCGCCTCGTACGCGGGCGCCTTCCACTCCCCCAAGCCCAGGGACGTGGCGTTCGCGGTCGTCGCGCCCCCGCAGGAGCGCGGGCAGCTCGTCGCGAAGCTGGACCGGCTGCGGGGCTCGCCGCTCGACGCGCGCCCTGCCGGGTCGCGGGCCGCTGCCGTGCGGCAGCTGAAGGACCGGGAGATCGACGGGGCGCTGGTGGTCGACCCGCGCGGCAAGCAGGACGAGCTGCTGGTCGCCGGCGGCAGCGGCAGCGCGCTCTCCGACGCGCTGCAGAAGGTCCTCACCAAGGCGGAGCAGGCGCAGCAGCGGACCATCAGGACGACCGACGTGGCCCCGGCGGACCCGCAGGACGCCCGCGGACTGTCGTCGTTCTACCTGGTCGTGGGGTGGTGCGTGGGCGGCTACCTGTGTGCCGCGATCCTCGCGATCAGTTACGGGGCCCGCCCCACCAACGGCCGGCGGGCGGTCATCCGGCTCGGCGCGCTGCTGGTGTACTCGGTACTGGCCGGGCTGGCCGGTGCGCTCGTCATCGGCCCGGCACTCGGCGCGCTGCCGGGCAGCGTCGTGGCGCTGTGGGGGCTGGGCGCGCTCATCGTGTTCGCGGTGGGCGCGACCACCTTCGCCTTCCAGGGCATGGCCGGGATCCTCGGCATCGGGCTGACCATCCTCGTGGTCGTGATCGGCGGCAATCCCAGCGCGGGCGGCGCCTATCCGTATCCGCTGCTGCCGCCCTTCTGGCACGCCATCGGGCCCGCGCTGCCGCCGGGCGCGGGCACCTGGGCGACCCGTTCGATCGCGTACTTCGACGGGCGGGCGGTGACGGGGCCGCTGCTGGTGCTCGCCGCCTGGGCGGTGGTCGCCGCGGCGCTGACGCTGCTCTTCGCGGCCCTCTCCGTGGGGCGGGGCGCGATCCAGCGGAGCGAGCCGCGGCAGTAGGGGCGCGCCGCGCCGGTAGGAGCCGCAACCCCCACCGCGCCCTCCCCGTACGACGCACGCCCGCCTCCGTACACCTCACATGTGCGTGCCGCCGTCGATCCGGATCTCCGTGCCCGTGACAAAGGCGCCGTCCTCGGAGGCCAGCATCGCGATGACGCCCGCGACCGTCTCCGGGCCGGCGAAGCCCTCGCCGATGGCCGGCATCAGCTTCGTGAACAGGCTCATGTCGGCGTCCTCGGGCAGCCCCGGGCCGCGGCCCGTCGTCATGCCGCTGGCGATGGACCCCGGCGCGACGCACACCGCGCGCAGCCCCTGCTTGCTGTACTCGCTCGCGAGGGCGTGGGTCATGGACTGGACGCCGCCCTTGCTCGCCGCGTACGCCGCCATGTACGGGTGCGCGAACGAGGCGGAGGTGGAGCTGAAGTTGACGATCACCGGCCGCTCGCCCGCCAGGAGCGCGGGCAGCGCCTCGCGGATCATCAGGAACGTGCCGGTCAGGTTGGTCGAGACGACCTTGTTCCAGAAGTCCAGGGTGGTCTTGTGGGTGTGCTCGGACCGCAGGATGCCGGCCGCGTTGACCAGCACGTCCAGGCCGCCGAGCGCCTCCACGGCGGTGGCCGTGCCGGCGATGACCGCGGCCTCGTCGGAGATGTCCAGGACCGCGGTGGTGAGCCGGCCGGCGGTGCCGTCGGCGGCGGCGCGTTCGGCGGTGACCTTCAGGCCCTCCTCGCTGACGTCCGCCGCCACGACCCGGCCGCCCTCGGCGAGGACCCGGTGCACGGTGGCCTGGCCAATGCCGGACCCGCCGCCGGTGATCAGTACGCGGCGGCCCTCATAGCGGTTCATGGCGCATCTCCGTTCTCGTCGGTGCGCGGCTCTCCGTCGAGCCGCGACTCCGACACCGTACGCCTCAATGGCACACTGTGCCACCCATGCACTTCCTGTCACCTCGGCGCACAGCGGCGTAGACTCCGGCCATGCCCACCGCACCCGCCTCCCGCCCGTCCTCCCTCACCGAGCGGCGCAAGGCCGCGACCGAGCTGGAGATCGCCCGTACCGCGGCGGCGCTGTTCGCCGAGCGCGGCGCCGCCGTCACCGCGGAGGACATCGCCCGTGCCGCGGGCGTCGCGCCGCGCACGTTCTACCGCTACTTCCGTACGAAGGAAGATGCGGTCGCGCCGCTGCTGACCGGCGGCGTACGGGACTGGGCCGAGGGGCTGGCCGAGCTGGCCGTGCGGGAGCCCGAGCTGCCACTGGGCGAGGTACTGGAGCGGGCGGCCCGCGAGGCGCTGACGCCCGCCGACGCGCGGGCCCAGGAGGCGCTGGAGTGGACCCGGGGTCTGCTGCACGCGATGCAGGACAATCCGGCGCTGCGCGCGGTCTGGCACCGTGCGCACCACGAGTCCGAGCTGGCGCTGGTCGACGTACTGGCCCGGACGACGACGGCCGGGCCGCTGGAGGTACGGCTGACCGCGGCCGCGGCGGACGGAGCGCTGCGGGCCGCGGTCGAGGTGTGGGCGGCGGGTGAGAGCGATTCGCCTCCGGCGGAGCTGGCGGCGCGTGCGCTGCGGACGCTGGCGGCGGGACTGCCGTGGCTGGCGGAGCGGCGGGCGTAGGCGGCCGCCCGCAGCAGCCGGCTACGCCGTGTGGGTCACCTCCCCGCCCACCACGACCACCTCCGCCACCGTCCCCGGGATGTCCTCCGGCGCGCCGCGCAGGATGTCGCGGGATAGGACGACGAAGTCGGCGAGCTTGCCGACCGTGAGTGAACCGCGTTCGTTCTCGAGGAAGTTGGCGTACGCCGAGCCCATCGTGTAGCCGTGCACGGCGGTCTCGACGTCGATGGTCTCCTGCGGGCCCCACGGCTCGCCGCCGCCCAGCGGCTGCCGGGTGACGGCGGTGTAGATGCCGATCATCGGGTCCATCTCGGCGACGTTCCAGTCGCTGGAGAAGGCGAGGACCGCGCCTGCCTCCTTCAGGCTGCGCAGCGGCCACGCCTTGTGCCAGCGGTCGGCGCCGACGTTCTCCGCCCAGTCCTGGCCGGGCCCGGCGATCTCGGGGGCCGCGTGCCGGGGCTGCATGCAGGCGACCACGCCCAGTGCGGCGAAGCGCGGGGTGTCGGCGGGGTCGAGGCATTCGACGTGCACGATCTGGTGGCGGGCGTCGCGCGGCCCGTTGAACTCCCGGGCCCGCTCCACCGCGTCCAGGACGGTACGGATGCCGCGGTCGCCGGTGGCGTGCACGAAGCACTGGAAGCCGAGGGAGTCCAGCTCGGTCAGCAGCTCGGCGAACTCCTCGGGCGGGTAGAAGGTCTCGCCGCGGTGGTGGCGGCAGCCCGCGTACGGCGCGAGCAGCGCGGCGGTGCGCGGCTCGACCACGTCGTCGATGTAGAGCTTCAGGGGCCCGACGCTCAGCCGGTCGTCGTCGTACTTCTCGGCGGCGCGGGCGAAGTCGACGAGGTCGGCGCCGGTGGTGCCGCGCGGATGGAAGAGGGCCGCGACGATACGGGACCGCAGCCGGCCCTCCTCCCGGGCGCGCTCGAACAGCGCCAGGTCGTCGAGGGAGTTCTGCGGCTCGACGACCGTGGTGATGCCGAAGCGGATCGCGTCGTCGAGGCTGCCGGCCAGCCGGCGGTACTGGCGTTCGGCGGACGCCCACGGTAGGCCGAGGTCGCGCAGCGCGCGGTGGCCGTCCCGGGAGAGCCCGCGGACCGCGAAGTCCTTGAGGAATCCGGTGGGTTCGCCGGTCTCCGGGTCGGTCTCGGCACGCCCGTACGGCAGGTCCGTGCGGTCCTTGGTGATGCCGAGGCGGCGCAGCGCCGCGGTGTTGAGCCAGGCGGTGTGCACGTCGTAGCTCAGGACGAAGGCGGGGATGTCGCCGGTGACCGGGTCGAGGTCGGCGGCGCGCGGCATCCGGCCGCCGGGCAGGGCCGAGTAGTCCAGCGCCTCGGCCTCGATCCACTCGGCGTCCGGGTGCGCGTCCCGCCAGGCGCGGATGCGGCTGTGCACCTCGTCCAGGCTGCGGGCGCCGGCGAGCTGGACGCAGGCGTCGTCGGAGCCGAGCCGGACGTGGTTGTGCGCGTCGATGAAGCCGGGCAGCACCAACTTGCCGTGCGCGTCGAGCACTTCGGTACCCGAGGAGATCCATTCCGCGGCTTCGTCGTCCGGGCCGACCCAGACGATCCGGCCGTCCCGCACGGCGAGCGCCTCGGCCTCGGGCAGCGCGGGATCCACGGTGTGGAGGCGGGCGTTGTGCAGGACGAGGTCGGCGGCGGGGTGACGAGAAGACATGTGCGGGACCAACTCCTGTGAGGATGCGAACAGTTGCGGTGAGCGGGTTAGGGGGCGGGGGGGGCGGCACCGTGGCGCCACGAGCGGATGGACCGGCCGACGTTGATCGACTTTGAATGGCGTTCAAATTTCTTGAACGGCATTCAAAATGCGCCGAGCGGCCCGCACCCGTCAAGACCCCGCGGCGAATCGCCCGGGATAAGGTCGGGACGACGGACGCGCGGGGACATCGCGCGCACCCGCGGAACGGGACGAAGGGCAGGCCGGGCGGTGGCACGACGGCGGGACGGACAGGTCGCGGCCGACCGGATCCTGGAGGAGGCGATGGAGGCCATCGCCGAGGGCGGCCTCGCGGCGCTCACCATGTCCGCGCTGGCCCGGCGGCTCGGCACGAGCGGCGGCCACATCCTGTACTACTTCGGCAGCAAGGACCGGCTGCTGCTGGAGGCGCTGCGGTTCAGCGAGGCGAGGCTCGCCGAGGAGCGCCGGGCGCTGCTCGCCCGCCGGCTCGGCGCCGTGCGGATGCTGGACGCCTTCGTCGGCCTCTACCTGCCGCGCGGGCCGCGCGATCCGCGCTGGATGCTGTGGATCGAGCTGTGGGCCCGCACGGTCGCCAACGAACCGCTGCGCGAGACGCAGGAGGAGCTCGACCGGGGCTGGCGCGACGACCTGGCCGGGCTGCTGGCCAAGGGCGTCGCGCAGGGCCGCTTCGCCCCCGGGGACTGCACGGGCCGCGCCTCCGAACTGCTCGCCCTGCTGGACGGGCTCAGCACACGGGTGGTGCTGGGCCAGCACGGCGCGGACCGGACCGCGGCCCTGGCCACGGCGAGGTCGGCGGCGGCCCGGCTGGTGGAGCGCCGCGGCTGAGAAACTGGGGCCCATGGATGCGATGAGGCAGTTCCGTCGGGCGGTCGTCGAGTGGGCGGCCGGCGGTGCCGGGGCGCCGGCCGCAGCGGCGGTCGCACACGAACTGGCCGCCGGTACCGCTGTGCGCACGGTCGTCCTCGTGGAAGGGGCCAGCGACCGGGTCGCGCTCGAAGCGCTGGCCGCGCGGCACGGCCGCGTCCTCGATGCGGAGGGCATCGCCGTCGTCCCGCTCGGCGGCGCGACCAGCATCGGCAGATTCCTGACCCTGCTGGGTCCCCAGGGGCTCGACGTCGGGCTGGCGGGCCTGTGCGACGCCGGAGAGGAAGGCCACTTCGCGCGCGCCCTGGAACGCGCGGGTCTCGGCCGCGACCTCGCGCGCGCCGACATGGAGCCGCTCGGCTTCTACGTGTGCGTCGCCGACCTGGAGGAGGAGCTGATCCGCTCGCTCGGCGCCGCCTGCGTGCAGCAGGTCGTCGACGCCCAGGGCGACCTGCGGGCCTGGCACATCTTCCAGAAACAGCCCGCCCAGCGGGAGCGGAACGTCGAGCAGCAGCTGCGACGCTTCATGGGCACCATCAGCGGCCGGAAGAGCCAGTACGCCCGAGCGCTCGTCGATGACCTGGACCTCAGCCGGGTACCGCGGCCACTGGACCGCCTGCTCGCGCATCTGTAGTGCGCCGATGCGGGTGGTGGCGCACCGCTTCGGCAGCGGGAAAACCCCTCGCGCCCCGTGCGGTGAGCCGTTAACTTCCCTCTGAACGCGGCCAGTACGGTCCGCGGCCGCGAAGGGGGCCAGGCATGGAGACCGAGCGCGTGCGGACCGACCGCTTGGGCGTACTGCTCGACCAGTTCGACAAGGCCAGGGAGATGGCCCAGGTGCGGCTGACGGGGCTCGGCGACGAGGAGTACCTGTGGGAGCCGGTGCCCGGCTGCTGGTCGATCCGGCGCCGGGACGAGGCGGTGACGCCCAGGGCGTTCGGGCCGGGCGAGTGGGTGCTCGACCTGGGCGCCCCGGACATCCCGGCGAGCGAGTACGCCGAGGTCGCCCGGCAGGCCGCCGACGGCATGACCGTCGCCAAGATCGCCGACGACTGGAGCGTGAGCGTCGAGCGGGTCGAGCAGGTCCTCGCCCACACCGGCGCGCCGGAGCCCGACCGGACGCCGCTCACCACCATCGCGTGGCGGCTGGGACACCTGCACTTCCACTTCGCCGGCCCCTGGGAGTGGACCTTCGGCGAACGGCGGCGGGAGCCGAAGCTGCTGGTCGACTTCACCCCCTCCGCCGCCGTGGCGCTCCAGCGGTTCTGGGCGGCGATCGACCGCTGGCGCGAGAGCATCGCCACCGTCACCGACGAGCAGCTCGACACGGTCGGCTTCTCGCAGTACCCCTACGGCTCCGACCCCGACGACCCCTTCATCGCCGTGCTGGCGGGGGCCAACCTCGAATTCATCCACCACATGTCCGAGATCGCGCTCCTCCGCGACCTGTGGCGGACCCGCTCCGCCACTGCCACGCCCACCGCATGACCGACACCGCCGCGGTAGCCGTGCTGTCCGACATCCACGGAGTCGCCCCCGCGCTGGAAGCCGTACTGGCCGAGCCCGACGTGCGGGCGGCGCGCACCGTCGTCCTCACCGGCGACCTGCTGTCCGGGCCGCTCCCCCGCCAGACCCTCGACCTGCTGCGCGGCCTCGGCGACCGCGCCGTGTGGCTGGCCGGCAACGGCGAACGCGAGCTGATCGCGTGCCACCGCGACCGCGGCGCCCCGGCCCCCGACACGATCACGCCCTGGGCGGCCGGGCAGCTCTCCCCCGCCGACATCGAGCGGCTCGTCGCGCTCCCGGCGACGGTGACGCGGGACGTGCCGGGCCTCGGCGCGGTCCTCTTCTGCCATGCCACGCCGCGCGACGACGCGGAGGTGGTGCTCGCCGACTCCCGGCCGGAGCGCTTCGCCGAGGTACTGGCCGGGGTGGCGGACGGCGTACGGACGGTGGTCTGCGGCCACACCCACATGCCGTTCGTCCGGATCACGCACGGGCGGCTGGTGGTCAACCCGGGGAGCGTCGGGATGCCGTACGGGCGGCCCGGCGCGCACTGGGCGCTGCTCGGCCCCGGCGGCGGCGCGGTCGCGCTGCGCCGGACGGACTACGACCGGGACGCGGCGTGCGCCCGCATCGCGCGCGAGTCCGGCTTTCCGGACGCCGCCCGGTGGGCGGAGACGTACGTACGGAGCGCCCACACCGCCGAGGAAGCGCTGGCCGCCTTCGGGCCGCTGGACGGGCGGTGACGGCGAGCGGCCCGGCCCCCGTTCGGGAGCCGGGCCGTGGAGCCGGGGTGGATCAGCCGATCTGCGCGCCGTACGCCTGCAGGGCCTCGGTGACCGGCTGGAAGAAGGTCTCGCCGCCGCCGGAGCAGTCGCCGCTGCCGCCCGAGGTCAGGCCGATGGCCTTGTCGCCGTCGAACAGCGCGCCGCCGCTGTCGCCCGGCTCGGCGCAGACGTCGGTCTGGATCAGGCCGTCGACCGTGCCCTCCTGGTAGTTGACGCTGGCGTTCAGGGCCTTGACGGTGCCGTCGTGCACCTGGGTGGTGGAGCCGCTGCGCTGTACCTTCTCGCCGACGGTGGCCTCGGCCGCGCCGCTGATCTCCTGGCTGCTGCCGTTGTAGAGGTCGACGGCGCTGGGGTGGTCGGTGTCGGCGGTGTACTTCACCAGCGCGTAGTCGTTGCCGGGGAAGCTGGAGTCCTCGGTGGCGGCGATCTCGCCGCCGCCCTGGGAGTCCGACCAGCTCTTCACCGCGTTGCCGCAGTGGCCGGCGGTGAGGAAGTACGGCTGGCCGTCCTTGACGACGTTGAAGCCGAGCGAGCAGCGCGAGCCGCTGCCCCAGATGGCGTCGCCGCCGGCAATGAAGGGCTTGAACTCCCCCTTGCTGTGGGTGAGTTGCACCTTGCTGCCGAGGCTGTCGACGACCTTGGTGAGCTTCGCGAGCTGCGCGCCCTTGACCGTGCGGTCGGCGGTGACGACGACCTTGTTGCTCCGGGGGTCGATGCCCCAGGAGGTGCCGGGGATGGTGGCCTTGGACTTCAGGGTCTGCCGGGCGCCGTTCAGCTGGGCGAGGGTGTGCTGGACGATTCTGGGCTCGGCGCCCTTGGCCCGTACGGTGTCGGCCGCGGCCTTGTCCACGACGTTGACGACGAGCTTCTTGGCCTGTGCGTCGTAGTACGAGCCGGCGGTGCCGTCGGTGAGCTGCGCGGCGAGCTTGCCGGCCGCGGTGGGCGTCAGCGAGAGCGGCTGCGGTGCGGGGGCCGGACTGGCGTTGGCGCTGAGCGCGAAGCCGGCGCTGGCGGCGAGGGCGAGGGCGCCCGCTCCGGCGAGGGCGGCGCGGCGCTTGGGTATGCGTCGGTGCTTCAACTCAAGACCTCCCGTGGGGGGAAGGGCCCGCCGAAACGTGGGGGAAGCCGCGGGCCCTGAGGGGTGAGAGTCTGTGCCCGAGGTTCCAGACACGGACGTGCACGGACCGATAGTCGCGTCCATGCCAATGCGCGCCGCCGAGTATTCCCACCCCGCAGGGGCGCGCACAAGACCGTGTTCCGGTCTTGCGTACGACGATTCACCGATCGTCCACGGGTCCTGCACACCGATATCCGCGCATGTCCCTCCCCTTTCCGGTACCGGACGCACACGGTGGGCAGCCGGTGGTCAGCGCACAGTGAGGACCGCACCGGTCCGGAAACCGACGATCACCTTCCGCGCGCCCCAGCCCCTCCCCCATCTCCGCCCCCATGCCCTGCCCCGGGCGTCACTTCGCGGTGTCGTCCCGCGGCGCTGCCTCGGTCCCGGGCACCTCCACCCCTGGAACCTCCGCCCCGGGGACCTCGACGCCGGGGGCCTCCACGCCGGGGACCTCGACGCCCGGGATCTCGACGCCGGGGACCTCCACTTCCGGCAGGTCGATGCCCGACTCGATGCCGGGCAGGTCCTCCTCCGCCGTGTCCAGCGGTATCTCCTCGCGGCTCACGTCCTCCCGGGTCATGCTCTCCCTGCGGACCTCTTCCGGGCGCGCGTCCTCGGGAGCCCGGCCGCCGTCCCTGTCCCGCGCCCGCTCGTACGCCTCCGTCTGCGCCTGGGCCTGGAGGCCGGAGCGCTCCAGGAAGCGGAGCAGTTCGACGGGGAAGGGCAGGACCAGCGTGGAGTTCTTCTCCGCCGCGACCGCGACGACGGTCTGCAGCAGCCGCAGTTGGAGCGCGGCGGGCTGGTCGGACATCTGCGCGGCGGCCTCGGCCAGCTTCTTGGACGCCTGCAGCTCGGCGTCGGCGTTGATCACCCGGGCCCGCCGGTCGCGGGCCGCCTCCGCCTGCCGGGCCATCGACCGCTTCATGGTCTCCGGCAGCGAGACGTCCTTGATCTCCACCCGGTCGATCTGCACGCCCCAGCCCAGCGCGGGGCTGTCGATCATGACTTCCAGGCCCTGGTTGAGCTTCTCCCGGTTGGAGAGCAGATCGTCCAGGTCGCTCTTGCCGATGATCGAGCGCAGCGAGGTCTGGGCGACCTGGGAGACGGCGAAGCGGTAGTCCTCGACCCGGATGATCGCCTCGGCGGCGTCCACGACCTTGAAGTAGACCACCGCGTCCACTCGGACCGTGACGTTGTCGCGGGTGATGCCCTCCTGTGCGGGCACGGGCATCGTGACGATCTGCATGTTGACCTTGCGCATCCGGTCGACGCCCGGGATGACCATGGTGAATCCCGGTTCGCGTACGGATGAGGCCAGCCGCCCGAGCCGCAGCACCACACCGCGTTCGTACTGCTTGACCACGCGGGCCGCCGCCATGGCGTACACCGCGCCCGCCGCGGCGAGCGCCACGCCGGTCGTGACCAGTTCCTCGACCATCACGGCCCCCTAGACAGAGCTGTCAGCCGTCCGAGTCGCACGTAGTTACACGGTATGCCCGGTTGCCGGGGCGGTCGAGTGTCGGTGCGGATCGGAAACAAATAACCGATCATGGTCGACGCGCTGACCTGCGTAAACGCAAGGGCCCCCGCTCGCCGCGGCGAGCGGGGGCCTACTGCTGCTGGCTGCAGTCCAGTGGCGCAGTATCCCTCAGTACGTGCGGGGTGCCGAGAACACTCATCCGGCCATGGGGAAGGGCCGGGGCATTGCTCAGTACACGCTGACGCCGTAGGCGCTGAGCGCCTCGGTGACCGGCTGGAAGAACGTGGTGCCGCCGGAGGAGCAGTTGCCGCTGCCGCCGGAGGTGAGGCCGAGCGCCTTGGTGCTCGCGTACAGCGGGCCGCCGCTGTCGCCGGGCTCGGCGCAGACCGTGGTCTGGATCAGGCCGGAGACGACGTCGCCGCCGCCGTAGTTGACGGTGGCGTTCAGGGCGGTGACCTTGCCGCTGTGGATGCCGGTGGTGGAGCCGCGGCGGGTGACGGTCTGGCCGACGGACGGGGTGCCGGCGCTGGTGATGTCCTGGCTGCCGACGGTGCCCTCGTGCGAGACGGAACCGGTGTACTTGATGATGCCGTAGTCGTTGCCGGGGAAGCTGGAGCCGGCGGTCGGGCCGATCGACGCGCCGCTGCCGGTGGTCCACGGCGGGTTGCCGTCGGTGCAGTGGCCGGCGGTCAGGGCGTAGTAGGTGGTGCCGCTGCGTACGTTGAAGCCGAGCGAGCAGCGCCAGCTCGGGGCGTAGATCGCGTCGCCGCCGGAGATGTACTTCTGGAACGTGCCGGCCGTGCGCTCGATGCTGACGGCGCCGGCGTTCAGGCCGGCCGTCTTCTTGATCTTCGCTATCTCGGCCTGGGAGACGGTCTTGTCGACCGTGACGACGACGGTGTTCGTCGCTTTGTCGACCCGCCATGCGGTACCCGCGACGTCCGCCGCGCGGACCGAGTCGCTCGTCGCGGACAGCTGCGACGGGCTGAAGGTGGTGGCCGGGTGGACGTCGGCGCTGGCACTGGGTACGGCCACGGCGCCTGCGACGAGCAGGCCGGACGCCACGGCGATCAGCCGGGTGCGTCTGGTGACGCCGCTGCGGGGGGTGGTGCGCTCGTTCCTCACGTCTTCCTCCGAGGGGAATCGGGGGTCGCCTGTGGGCGGCCCGTGAGGCGCAGCCAGGCAGCACGGGTTCCACGGGTTCCGTTTTCCGCGTGCCCCTGACAAGCGCTGGACGGGAGTCTGGAGTGTCCGGGCGCGGTGCGCAAGAGGCCGTTTCCGGCCCGGGGCATGGCGAATGGCCCCGGCGGCGGAGATATCTGCTGCCGGGGCCGTGGTTCCGGCCCCCTCGGTCGGATCTTCGACGTGCGGCCCGCCGATCCGGTTCCTGCGCGGCGGGCCCGCGCGCCTCACCCCTCGCTGAGCTGCCGTTCTCCGGCGCGCAGCGCGAACGGGAGGGTGTTGCCCGGCGGGGGGAAGGGGCAGATGAAGTGGTCGGCGAAGGCGCAGGGCGGCAGCAGGGTGCGGTTCAGGTCGACGGTGACGGTGCCGTCGGCGGCGGGCGCGGGCGGCCGCAGGAACCGGAAGCGGTAGCTCTCGGTGCCGCTGGTGGCGTCCGCGAGCACGGCCCACAGCGAGCCGTCGGCCTCCACCGCGGCCTGGAGGGTGTGCTCCTCGCCGTCGACGGTGAAGGCGAGTTCGCCGCCGAGGCCGAGGCCCCGCTCCCGGCCGTCGGCGTTCGGGACCTGGACCGTGCGCCCCTGCTCGTACGGGCGGAACCGGCCGGTCAGCCGCCACCGCGCGTCGTACGGGAAGGCGTCGATGCCGGTGAAGGCGCGCAGCGCCGCGGAGTGCGGGTCGAAGACGCGGACGGCCCACAGGCCCTCGCGCCGCAGCACCACCAGCCGCCGGTCGCCGTGCGTGACGCGGGCCGTCTCCGGCCCGCCGTCCGCGCCGAGGCGCGCTTCGCCGTCGAGCGGTACGCCGTCCACGCGCAGCCCGTCCTGGGGGGCGGCGGTCAGGAGTACCGCGTCGCCGTCCTCGGTCCAGTGCCCGGGCACGCCCTCGATGCGGCCGCCGGGCTGGTCGGCGAGCCAGTACGTGCCGGTCAGCGCCAGGGGTCCGGACGGCCCGGAGACGGTCCGTTCGCGCGCGGCGTGCCAGGCCCGCCAGTCCTTCTCTGCTTCCGTGCTCATGGTCATCAACCCTTCCATACCGGGCGGGGAGCGGCCTCCGGCAGCCCCAGGTGGGAGCGGAGCGTGCTGCCTTCGTACTCCGTACGGAACGCGCCGCGCTCCTGCAGTAGCGGTACGACCCGGTCCACGAACTCGTCCAGGCCGCCGGGGGTGAGATGCGGTACGAGGATGAAGCCGTCGGCCGCGTCGGCGGTCACGAAGGCGTCCATCTCGGCCGCGACCGTCTCCGGGGTGCCGATGAAGGACTGCCGGCCGGTCGCCTCGATGACGGTCTCGCGGAGGGACAGCCCCTTGGCCTCGGAGAGTGCCCGCCAGCGGCCGGCGATCTCCTGGGGGTCGCCGAGCCGGGTCCGGCCCTGGGTGAGCTTGGGGTCGGGCTCGGGGTCGAAGTCGGGGAGCGGGCCGTCGGGGTCGAGGTGGGAGAGGTCCACGCCCCAGATCTGTTCCAGGGTGAGCAGCGCGTTCTGCGGGGAGACCTGCTGGCGGCGGATGTGGTGGGCCTTCTCCTGGGCCTCGGCCGCGGTGTCGCCGAGCACGAAGGTGACGCCCGGCATGATCTTCAGCGAGTCGTGCGTACGCCCGTGTGCGGCGAGCCGGCCCTTGACGTCGGCGTAAAAGGCGCGGCCCGCCTCCAGCGTGCCGTGCCGGGTGAAGATCACGTCGGCGGCGGAGGCGGCGAAGTCTCGGCCCGCGGGCGAGTCCCCGGCCTGGATGACGACGGGGTGCCCCTGGGGGCTGCGCGGGACGGTGAACTCGCCGCGGATGTCGAAGTGCTGCCCGGTGTGCGCGAAGGGCCGCGGCGTCCCGTCCTCGGACCAGGAGTCCCACAGCTCGCGTGCGGTGGCGACGAATTCGGCGGCCCGGGTGTAGCGGTCCGCGTGGTCGAGGTAGCCGCCGCGCCGGAAATTCTCACCCGTGAACGCGTCCGAGGAGGTGACCACATTCCAGGCGGCCCGCCCGTCGCTGAGGTGGTCCAGGGTGGCCAGCCGCCGGGCGAGTTCGTAGGGCTCGTTGAAGGTGGCGTTGACGGTGGCGGCCAGGCCCAGCCGTTCGGTGACCGCGGCCAGCGCGTTCAGTACGGTGAGCGACTCGGGCCTGCCCACCACGTCCAGGTCGTGGATGCGGCCCTTGTGCTCGCGCAGCCGCAGCCCCTCCGCGAGGAAGAAGAAGTCGAAGCGGCCGCGTTCGGCGGTCCTGGCCAGGTGCACGAAGGAGGAGAAGTCGATCTGGGAGCGGGACTTGGGGTCCTGCCAGACGGTTGTGTTGTTCACACCCGGGAAGTGAGCGGCCAGGTGCAGCCGCTTGCGGGGTTCGCTCGTCATCAGGATGCCTCTCCGGTGCGGACGGCGTAACGGCTGGCCGGGCGCGCAAGGCCGAGGTGCTCGCGCAGGGTGGCGCCCGGGTAGGAGCGGCGCAGCAGGCCGCGCCGGCGGAGTACGGGGACCGTGCCGTCGACGAGGCGGGCCAGGTCGCGTGCCGGGTCGGCGGTCCGCAGGTGGAAGCCGTCGGCCGTGTCGGCGGCGTGCCAGTCGGTGAGCAGGTCGGCGAGCCCGGCCGCGTCCCCGGGCGCCGCCAGCTCGACCGGCAGCGAGGCGAGCACCCGCAGATCGTCCGGGTTCCGGCCCGATTCCTCGGCGCGAGCGCGGAGTTCGACGCGGACCGCGAAGGCGGTGTCGGGGTCCTCGGCGCGGACCAGCGCGACGTCGGCGCGGGCCGCCGCGGCCTCCCGGGCCGCGTCCTCGGTGGCGTCGACGGCGATGACGGGCCGGCCCTGCGGGGGCCTGGGCACGATGGAGGGGCCGCGTACGGAGAAGGGCTCGCCGGTGGAGGAGGTGCCGCGGAAGTCGACGTAGTGGAGCTTGCCGCGGTCGATGAACCGGCCGGTGGCGGCGTCCCGGATCTCCGCGTCGTCCTCCCAGCTGTCCCAGAGCCGCCCTGCCACGTCGGCCACGTCGGCGGCCTCCCGCCACAGCGCGTCGGCGGGCGCCGCCGGCCGGCGCCCGAAGAGCGCGGCCTCGGCCCGCGTCCGGGACACCCCGGCCTGCCAGCCGGCCCGGCCGCCGCTGACCCAGTCCAGGGTCTGCACGGCGGTGGCGAGATGGAACGGCTCGGTGTGGGTGGTGGTCACCGTCGGGACCAGCCCGATGCGTTCAGTGTGCGGCGCGACCCGGGCCAGTACGGCGAGGGCGTCCGGGCCCGGCCGGGCGAAGGTGTCGCCGAGCGTGACGAAGTCGAGGGTGCCGCGCTCGGCGAGCCGGGCGAGGCGGACGTAGTGTGCGGCGTCGAAGGGCCCCTGTACATCGGGAGCGTCGAGCGCGACGGCGAGGTGCGGCAGCCGCTGGGGTACGGACATGGGAGTACGCCTTCCGGTGCGGCGGACGGATTCTGGAATGGTCATCGCGCGGTCCTGGGCAGTCCGCGCGGGTTGATCTCCGACTTCCGCACGGCCTCGCTGCGCAGGTTCCAGCGGGCGAGCACCTTCTCGTACGCGCCGTTGTCGATGACGTGCTGGAGGGCCGCGGCATACGCGTCGACCAGGCCGTTGCCCTTCTTCGTGGTGGCCGCGATCTTGCCCTGGACGAGGCGGCCGCCGCCGGAGAACCTGCCGACGATCTCGGTCTGCCCGGTCGTCGCGGCGTGGTACGCGGCGGTCGGGTTCGGGCCGAAGTAGCCGTCGATGCGGCCGGACTGGAGGGCGAGGTAGTAGTCGGAGGGGTTCTTGTAGTAGGCGATGTCGGCGGGCTTGCGGCCCGCCTTCTCGTTCTCCTCGTTCCACTCGACGAGGATCTTCTCCTGGTTGGTGCCGGAGTCGACGGCGATGCGCTTGCCGGCCACGTCCGCCGCGCCGCGCACCTTCCAGTGGCTGCCCTTGCGGGCCTCCAGGCCCAGTTCGTCCAGCCGGTAGGTGGCGAAGTCGTACTTCTCCTTGCGTTCCTCGGTGACCGTGACGTTGGAGAAGACGCCGTCGAGCTTGCCGCTGTCCAGGCCGACGAAGAGGTTCTCCCAGGACAGCGGCTCGAACTGCGGCTTGAGGCCGAGGGTGTCGGCGACGAGGGTGGCGAGGTCGCGCTCGACGCCGATCAGGGTGCGGTCGTCGGTGGCGTAGAAGCCGAGCGGGGGCGCGCTGCCGGTGCTCGCGCCGAGGTGGAGGGTGCCGCGCGCGCGGATGCGGGCGGGCACCAGCGCGGCGCTCTTCGGGTCCTTCGCGACATGGATGCGGTGCTGGTCGGGACTGGTGTTGATCTTCTTCGCGGCGGAGCCGCCCGGCGCCGCACCGGCATCCGCCGTCGAGGCCGTGCCGCTGCCGCAGGCCCCCAGCAGCAGGGACCCGGTGGCGGCGAGGGCGGTGGTCAGGGCGCGGCGGCGGTTCACGGAGGGGCTCCTTCTGAGGGTTGGCATGTCACAGGACCTTGGAGAGGAAGGACTTGGTGCGCTCGTGGCGCGGCGCGTCGAGCACCTGGGAGGGCGGGCCCTGTTCGACGACGCGTCCTTCGTCCATGAAGACGACGGTGTCGGCGACCTCGCGGGCGAAGCCGATCTCGTGGGTGACGACGATCATCGTGGTGCCCTGGTGCGCGAGGTCCTTGATGACGTCGAGGACCTCGCCGACCAGCTCCGGGTCGAGCGCGGACGTCGGCTCGTCGAAGAGGAGCAGCTTCGGTTCCAGGGCGAGGGCGCGGGCGATGGCCACCCGCTGCTGCTGGCCGCCGGAGAGCTGCTTGGGGTAGGCGTCGGCCTTCTCGGCGAGGCCGACCCGTTCGAGCAGCCGGCGGGCGGTGGCCTCGGCGTCCTTCCGGGACCTCTTCAGGGCCGAGACGGGCGCCTCGGTGATGTTCTCCAGCACGGTCAGGTGCGGAAAGAGGTGGAAGTTCTGGAAGACGAAGCCGATGTGCGTGCGCTGCTTGAGGATCTCGCGTTCGCGCAGCTCGTACAGCTTGTCGCCGGAGCGCCGGTAGCCGACCAGGGAGCCGTCCACGCTCACCTGGCCGCTGTCGACCTTCTCCAGGTGGTTGATGGTGCGCAGCAGCGTGGACTTGCCGGAGCCGGAGGGGCCGAGGACGACGGTGACCTCGCCGGTGCGGACCGTCAGGTCGATGCCGCGCAGCACCTCCACCGGGCCGAAGCTCTTGGTCACGGACCTGATGTCGACCATCGCGGTCATCGCGTGGCCCCCTTTGCGAAGTGTCGTTCGATGGCGTGCTGGACGAGGGAGAGGGCGCCGGTGAGCAGGACGTACCAGACGGTGGCGACCATCAGGAGCGGGACGACCCGGCCGTTGCGCCCGTAGATGACCTGGGCCTGGTAGAAGAGTTCGCCGATCGCCATGACGGAGACGATCGAGGTGCCCTTGAAGAGGGAGATGACCTCGTTGGCGGCGTTGGGCAGGATGCCGCGCATGGCCTGCGGCAGGACGATCCGGCGGAGCTGCCGTAGCCGGGGGATGCCGAGCGCGGCGGCGGCCTGGGTCTGGCCGCTGTCCACGGCCAGGACGCCGCCGCGCACGATCTCCGCGGCGTACGCGGCCTGGTGCAGCGCGAGCCCGAGGACGGCCGCGCTCATCGCGCCGACCAGGCCCGCCGTGTCGAAGGAGACGAAGCCGGGGCCGAAGGGGATGCCGACGTCGAGCCTTCTGTAGAGGTAGGCGAGGTTGAACCAGAACAGCAGCTGGACGATGAGCGGGATCGCGCGGAAGATCCAGATGTAGCCGACGGCCACCGCGCGCAGGAAGGGGCTGGCCGACAGCCGCATGAAGGCGAGTACCAGCCCGAGCAGGAAGCCCAGGGCCGTGCCGTAGACGGTGAGCTGGAGGGTGGTGCCGACCGCGCGCAGGATGGTCCCCGCGGTGAAGTACTGCGCGAAGACCGGCCACTCCCAGCCGGGGTTGGTGATCAGCCCGTGGGCGAACTGGGCGAGGAGGACGGCGGTGAGCGCGCAGGCGATCCAGCGTCCCGGGTGGCGTACGGGGACGATCTTCAGCGCGGCTTCCGGCGCGTCCGTACGGGCGCGTCCGGGGGCCTCGCTCAGCGGCGGGTCACTGGTCAGCGGCATAGGAGTCCTTGGGAGTTCGGGCGGCGAGGAAGGCGAGCAGGGTGCGCGCCGTGGCGTCGTTCTGGCGGAAGGAGGGGGCGTTGGTACCGGGGCGGGTGAAGGCGCCGGAGGCGCGCGCGTCGGTGTGCGGGCCGAGCGCGAAGCGGCGCGGGTGGGCCCGGCCGGAACGGTCCAGGACCCGGCCGTCGGCGGCGTCGACGCGCAGCAGCCCGCCGGGCGTGGCGGCGGCGCCGTCGGCGTACAGGTCGCGCAGCAGCGCGTCCCGGCTGTGCGCGACGGACGGTTCGGGGAGCCGGGCCTCCACCAGCGCCCGGGCGGTGACCTCGGCGCCGGGCAGGCTCGCGCTGCGGGCCCGGAAGACCCCGTGCGAGGCGTCGGCGGTGACCGTCGTATCGGCGCCGAGGAACTTCACGACGCCGGCCCGGGAGAGCGCGAGCAGCTGCCGCAGCCGGGGCCCGGGCGGTCCGGAGGCGAGGTAGCTGAAGAAGCCGTGCCACCACGGGCCGCGGTCGCCGATCCGGGTCAGCTGCCCGTAGACGGACAGCAGCGCGAGGAAGACGGCCTGGTCGGGGCTGTGCGCGGGGTCGTGGCGGCGGTCCAGGTCGGCCTGGATGTACGCGCGCAGGCCGTCCTGGAGCGCCGCCTCGCTCGCGAAGCGCACGCCGTCCAGCGGGTGGTCGAGCGCTTCGAGGTCGAGGCGGTCGGCGGGGTCGGGCACGGAGGCGGCGACCAGGGCCTGGAGCGCCGCGCTGCCGTGGTCGGTGGCCGCGTACTTCTCCTCGAAGTCGGTCCAGTGGACGGCCGTGCGCTCCGGGTGGGCGGTGAACAGCCGGTGGTAGTGGGCGAAGCCCAGCTCCTTGGCGATCAGCGGCCACACGTCCCGGGCGAAGTCGGCGCCACCGGGACGGGTGAGCAGCGCGTCCACCTCGGCGGGGCCGAAGAACCGGGGCAGCGGCGGCCGTTCGCCCGTCCAGCCGTACCCGATCTTGGAGTGGTACGGCACGCCGCGCCGCGACCCGACGTGCAGCACCGGCTCCTCGCCCGAGGGCAGGTACGCGAGCTCCCCGTCGGGCCGGGTCAGGTAGCTGCCGCCGCGGCCCTCGGTGAGCAGGATCATCAGGTCGACGAAGGCCAGGCCCATGCCCCGTACCAGCACCGGCTCGCCCGCGCGCAGCCCGGACAGGTCGCTGTCGGCGGTGAAGTCCGGCGGCAGGTAGGTCAGCCGGTGCTCGGCGGCGAAGGCGGCCAGCGCCCGCTGCTCGGGCGGCGGTTCGGCGCCGAGGTGGCCGAGGGTGAGCACGACGAGGTCGGCGACGAGCGGGGTGGGGCTGCCCGCCAGCCAGACCTGCTGGCGGCCCTCGCGCGGGCCCGCGACGCGGACGGCGGGCTGCCGGTGCTCGTGCACGGTGACGCCGGGCGGCAGCTCCGCGACCGTTCGCGCGTACACCCACTCCAGGTAGCCGCTCTGCAGCCGGCGGCCGGCGAAGTCCCGCGGCCCGAGCGCGCCGGCCTCGGCGGCCAGTTCGGGCGCCACCTCGACGGCGCCCTCCCCGGCCTGCCGCGCCCAGGCGGCCAGCGTGGGCCCCGGGCGGACCGGGCCCGCCATCTCCACCGAGTCGTCGGTGAACATCGTGACGTCCTCGGCGGTGGAGTTCATCCACAGCAGCGGGGACTGGTCGTGCCGCCAGATGCGGCCGCCGCCGGGCGGGTGCGGGTCGACGAGGTGGATGTCCAGCGGCCGGTCGCCGTACAGCGCGGCGGCGTTGGCGGCGATCCGCTCCAGCAGACCGGTCCCCCGCGGCCCGGCCCCCACGATCACCAGGGACGGCCTCATCGGGTGCGCTCCGCGCCGCGCCCGTAGTGCCGCTCCAGGTAGTACTGGCCGACGCTGAGCAGCGAGGTCACCAGGACGTACCAGAGGGTGGCGACCAGCAGCAGCGGGATCACCTGGTAGGTGCGGTGGTAGACCAACTGGACGGAGTACAGCAGGTCCTGGACGGCGATGACGCTGACGATCGAGGTGCCCTTGAGGGTGCCGATCAGCATGTTCCCGGCGGGCGGCACGATCGAGCGCATCGCCTGCGGCAGCACGATCCGCAGGCCGCGGCGCCACCGGCTCAGGCCGAGGGACTGCGCGGCCTCCAGCTGGCCGCGGTCGACGGAGAGGATGCCGCCGCGCACGACCTCGGCGGCGTAGGCGGCCTCGTGCAGGGTGAGGCCGATGAGGGCGACGGTGAGCGGACCGAAGAGGTTCACGGTCCTGATGCCGAGGATGTGCGGGTACAGCGCTCCGATGTTGAACCAGAACAGCAGCTGCACCAGGATCGGCATCGACCGGAACAGCCAGACGTAGCCCCAGGCGACGCTTCTGAGCACGGGGTTGGCGGACAGCCGCATCGCGGCGAGCAGCGTGCCGAGCGCGAAGCCGAGCACCATGACCAGCGCGGTGAGCCACAGCGTGAGGCCGAGGCCGCGCAGCACGGCGGTGGTGAGGAAGTACCCGGCGACCACGTCCCACTGGAACGCGTCGTTGCGGACGACGGAGGTGGCGGCGAGCGCGAGCAGGGCCAGGACGAGGGCTGCGGCGGCCCATTGGCCGGTGCGGCGGCGCGGGACGATGCGGGGCGCGGGGGCCGGCTCCGGGCCGGGCGGTAGCGCGGCGGGCGGGTCGAGGGTGCCGGAAACCGGCTGTACGGAAGGCATGCGAAGGCTCCGTGGATGCAGTGATCGAACACGGGTGGTACGCCTTCACACAGGCGGAGAAACGGTCGCGCCCCTCAGCACGGCCGGTCCTTGAGGCTATGGCGGGGGTACCGCGCCCTGTCAAGCCTGTCCACACTGTGAGAATCGGGTCTCAGAGGCAGTTGACGCGCAAACGGATGCCTGCTCCACTTGGCGGCATGTACTCATGGCAGCGGCTGGTCACACGCGACCACATCGACTTCGGTCGAGTGTGGTCGTCGTCCTGTTGAGCTGACCCCCTGCCTCCTGCCCGCCGCCCCGTCCGGCCGGGCCGTTTCGCGGTTCTGATCACCTCTCCCTGATCCGCCGCGCCTTCACACACCCTCCGCGCCTCCCTCGGCGCACCCTCCCCTCGCTCTTCCCGTTCCTTCGGCCTGCTCGAAGAAGGGCGCAGCCCATGCGCTTTGGCGTCATGACATTGATCGACAACGTCCCGGACGCGGTGTCCGGACGGCTCCTCACACCCCGCCAACGACTCCAGGAGGTCATCGAACTCGCCGTACTAGCCGAGGAGTTGGGCTACGACGCGTTCGGCGTCGGGGAACGGCACGGCCCGCCGTTCCTCTCCAGCTCCCCGTCCGCGGTCCTGGGCGCGATCGCCGCCCGCACCCACCGCATCCGGCTCTTCACCACCGTCACCGTCCTGTCCACCCTGGACCCGGTCCGGGTCGCCGAGGAGTACGCCACCGTCGACCAGCTCTCCGGCGGCCGCCTGGAGCTGATGACCGGCAAGGGCAACGCCCCCGAGCCCTGGCAGCTGTTCGGCCGCGACCCGGCGGACCAGTACGACCTCCAGGAGGAGAACTACGAGCTGCTGCGCCGGCTGTGGAGCGAGGAGAAGGTGACCTGGTCGGGCCGGTTCCGTCCACCCCTTGAGAACGCCACCACGCTCCCCCGGCCGTACCGGCGGCCGCCCACCATCTGGCACGGCAGCGCCACCAGCGAGCGCTCCGCCGACCTCGCCGCCCTGTGGGGCGACCCGCTGTTCACCGCCAACGTCATCCAGCCGGTCGCCGACTACGCCCGGCTGATCGACCACTACCGGCAACGCTGGGCGGAGTACGGGCACGACCCGTCGGCCGCGCTGGTCGGCGCGGGCGGCACGCTCTACGTCGCCCCCGACGACCACACCGCGCGCCGCGAGTTCGCGCCGTACTACGAAGCGGCGGTCGCGGCCCGGAACGTGCCCGGCAACAACACCCCGTTCCGCGACTACCCCGACGCCGCCGCCCACGGGCCGCTGCTGGCCGGCTCGCCGGACCGGGTCATCGACAAGATCCTCCAGCAGCACGCGGCGTACGGGCACGCGGTGCAGTTCTTCGGCGTGGAGAGCGCCGGACTGCCGTTCGCGCGCAAGGCCGAGGTGCTGCGGCTGGCCGCCGAACAGGTGCTGCCGGTGCTCCGCAAGGAGGCGCCCGACCCGCTCCCGTGGGACCGCGCATGACCGGCCCGGCACCACGCCTCGTCGACCTGACGGTGCGTCACACCACGGTCACCGACCCGCTGGCCCGCCCGCTGCTCGCCGAGCTGACGCACGAATACAGCACCCGTTACGAGAAACCGGTCGATCTGGACCGGGAGTATCCGCCCGAGGAGTTCGCCGCGCCCGGCGGCGCGTTCCTGCTGCTCCTGGAGGGCGGCCGGCCGGTGGCCGGCGGCGCGTACCGGCGGTACGACGCCACCACCGCCGAACTCAAGCGCATCTGGACCGACTCGGCGCACCGCCGCCGGGGACTGGCCCGGCAGGTGCTGCGCGTACTGGAGGCCGACGCGGCGAGCCGCGGGTACGTCCGGCTGTACCTGACCACCGGGCCCCGGCAGCCGGAGGCCAAGGGCCTGTACCTGGCGGCCGGTTACCGCCCGCTCTTCGACCTGACGGCCGACCCGGAGACGATCGGCCCGCTGCCGTTCGAGAAGGACCTGCCGGCCGCCCACCACCTGGAGAACCCGACCCCATGAACCCCCGCAGAGTCCGCGCCGCCACCACCCTGCTCGCCACCGCCGCCCTCGCCCTGACCGCCTGCGCCGCCCCGGACGGCGGCGGAACGAAGGCGTCGGCGGGCGGCTCGCAGGCGAAGATCCCCACCACCGATGTCACCGCGGACGTACGAAAGGACCCGGCCGCCGCGAAGCTGCTGCCCGCGGCGGTGCGCAAGCGCGGCGCGCTCACCATCGCCACCAGCGTCGGCACGCCGCCCGGCGCGGCCTACCTGCCGGACGGGAAGACCGTGGCCGGCCAGGACATCGACTTCGCCGACGCCGCGGCGAAGGTCCTCGGGCTGCGCCTCAAGCGCGAGGTGGCGAGCTTTGAAGCGATCCTGCCCGCGCTCGGGAGCGGCAAGTACGACCTGGGAACGGGCAATTTCGGCGTCACGAAGGAGCGCCGGCAGACGGTCGACTTCGTCACGTACATCAACGACGGCCAGGGTTTCGCGGTCCGCGACGACAGCCCGCTGAAGAAGGTCACCGACCTGACCCAGCTGTGCGGCCGGACGGTGGCGACCTCGGCGGGCACGACCTTCGAGGCGACGCTGGAGGCGAACCGCCCGAAGTGCGCACGGGCGGGCAAGAAGCCGTACGAGGTCAAGACCTATGCCGAGCAGGGCGCGCTGTGGATCTCCCTGCAGCAGGGCCGCAGCGATGTCGTCATGAGCACCATCAACGGGCTGCGCTACGCGGTGCGGCAGCAGAAGGGGCTGCGCTTCCTCAACGAGTACCAGCGGCTCGACGTGGGTTTCGCCTTCAAGAAGGGCAGCGCCCTCACGCCTGCTTTCCGGGCCGCGGTGAACCGGCTGCAGAAGGACGGCACGTACGACCGCATCCTGAAGAAATGGGGCACGAGCAGTTCGGCGATCGGCGCCTCCCGGATCAACCCGCCGGCGAAGGGATGACGCACGCCGACTGACCGGTCAACACGCATATGCCCTGGTCCCCTCCTTACGGACCCATTCTTTCCGGTATCTTCCACTCTGTCCTGCCGGAGGGGGCCAAGGGAGCACGCACACCGGGTGACACCCTTCGCACAGTCAGTTCGCGGTCGTCGCCTTGAAGCTGACGCTGTGCCATCCTCATTGCACCAGATGTGTCACGAACCCCCCATGCGGCGGCTATCCACTTGGCACATCATCCGCGTCATGGCCGACCATAGAGGGGCGGACAGCACACCGCGGGAGAGAGGAGGCGTCCATGGGATCGGTGCGCAAGGCGAGTGCGTGGCTTGGCCTCGTCGACGACAACGATGACGAGCGTTACTACGACGACGACTACGCCGAGGGGTCCGAGGCCGAACAGACGGGCGGCAACTCCTGGGTGACCGACCCCCGCGTGCGGGTGGCCGACCAGACCGCGCAGCAGCAGGGCACCCGGATCGCCACGATCACGCCGGACGGCTTCCGGGACGCCCGCGGGATCGGCGAGCTCTTCCGTTCCGGTGTGCCGGTGATCGTGAACCTCACGGCCATGGAGTCCACCGACGCCAAGCGCGTCGTCGACTTCGCCGCGGGGCTGACCTTCGGGCTGCGCGGCTCCATCGAGCGCGTGGCGACCCGGGTCTTCCTCCTCACGCCGCCCGACTACCGGATCGTCAGCGGCGGCGAGGCCGCGGGCCGCGGCCGCCAGGGCGGATTCTTCAACCAGAGTTAGGAGCTTTCTTGCGGACCGGCCGGTGCCGGTCCGCAGGAAAGCGCCGGCCCGTCACCGGAAGGCGTCGAGCCCCGTGAGCGCCTTGCCCAGCACCAGCTGGTGCATTTCCACGGTGCCCTCGTAGGTGAGCACCGATTCCAGATTCGTCGCGTGCCGCATGACGGGGTACTCCAGCGAGATCCCGTTCGCGCCCAGGATCGTGCGCGACGTACGGCAGATCTCGATCGCCTCCCGCACGTTGTTGAGCTTGCCGAAGCTGACCTGCTCGGGGCGGAGCCTCCCCGCGTCCAGCCGGCGCCCGAGGTGGTGCGCGAGCAGGACGCCCTTGTGCAGCTCGACCGCCATGTCGGCGAGCTTGGCCTGGGTGAGCTGGAAGCCGCCGATCGGCTTGCCGAACTGCTCGCGGGTCTTCGCGTACTCCAGCGCCGCCTCGAAGCTGGCGCGGGCCGCGCCCATCGCGCCCCAGACGATGCCGTACCGGGCGTGGCTGAGGCAGCTGAGCGGCCCGCGCAGCCCGGTGACCTCGGGGAGTACGGCGTCGGCGGGCAGCCGTACGTCGTCCAGGACCAGCTCGCTGGTGACCGAGGCGCGCAGCGACCACTTGTGCTTGATCTCGGGTGCGGAGAAGCCGGGGGTGTCGGTGGGCACGACGAAGCCGCGGACGCCGTCGTCGGTGCGGGCCCAGACCACCGCGACGCCGGCCACCGAGCCGTTGGTGATCCACATCTTGCGGCCGTTGAGCACCCAGTCCGAGCCGTCGCGCTTGGCGTACGTGCGCATCCCGGCCGGGTCGGAGCCGTGATCGGGCTCGGTCAGGCCGAAGCAGCCGATGACCTCGCCCGCGGCCATCCTCGGCAGCCACTGCTGCTTCTGCTCCTCGGAGCCGAACTTCCAGATCGCGTACATGGCGAGCGAGCCCTGCACGGAGACCAGCGAGCGGATGCCGGAGTCGGCGGCCTCCAGCTCCAGACAGGCCAGGCCGTACTGGACGGCGGAGGCGCCTGCACAGCCGTAGCCGGTGAGCGACATGCCGAGCGCGCCGATGGAGCCGAGCTCGCGGGCCAGCTCGCGGATGCCGGGCAGCTCGCCGTCCTCGTACCACTGGGCGACGTGCGGCAGCACGCGGTCCTCGGACCACTGCCGGACGGTGGCGCGGACGGCCTTGTCCTCGTCGGAGAGCAGGTCGTCGATGCCCAGCGGGTCGGCCGGGTCGAAGGGCGGCAGGGTGGATGCGGACATGACGAGGTGCCTCCTGCGGCTGCGCGAAAACTAGCAGTGGTAGTTATTGCTCACGGCAGACGGTACGACGCGCGCGGGCGCGCCACAAGAGGGCCCGCGACGGGGCCCGCAACAAGAAGGAGAGCGGCGCTCAGCGACCGGAGGCGGCGGGCGCCGGCTCGGCGTCGTGGCCCGGGCCCGGCGCCTCCCCGTCGGTGCGTTCCGCCGCGTCGGCCACCCGCCGCGGCAGCCGCAGCGCGATCGCCGCGCCGACCAGCAGCAGCACCGCGCTGGCGACGAGCGTGACGTGCAGGCCGTGCACGAAGGAGGCGCGGGCCGCCTCGCGCAGCGCGTGCCGCGCGTGCCGGCCCAGGCCGCCGGCCACCTGGTACGCCTCGCCGAGCGAGTGCCCGGCGGCGTGGCTCGCGCGGTGCGGCACACCGGCGACGCGGTGCAGGCCCGGCGCGTAGACGGCGTTCATGACGCTGCCGAGCACGGCCACGCCGATGCCCGCGCCGAGCTGGTAGGAGGTCTCGCCGATGGCCGCCGCGCCCCCGGACGCCTCGGCGGGCGCCTCGCTGAGCATCGATTCGTACGCGCCGAAGAGCGTGGACTGGAAGCCGAAGCCGAGCAGGACGAAGCCGGCGGACAGCTGCACGAGGTGGTCCTGGGTACCCATCGTGGTCAGGCACAGCACCGCGACGGCGGTGAGCACGAAGCCCCCCGAGACCATCACGCGCGGGCCGAGCACCTGCAGCATCCGCGAGCCGGTGAGCCCGGCCGCCATCGCGGCGAAGACCAGCGGCAGCATCCGCAGCCCGGTCTCCAGCGGGCTCATGCCGAGCACGAGCTGCAAGTACTGCACGGCTATGAGCTGCAGTCCGACCAGCGCCAGCATCGCCAGCACGATGCAGCCGACGGACGTGCCGAAGGCCGGGCGGGCGAAGAGCCGCATGTCGATCAGCGGGTGCTCACGGCGCCGCTGCCGGTGCACGAAGAAGGCCAGCAGCAGCGCTCCGACCAGCATCGGACACAGCGTCGTCCAGCCCAGGACGTGCGCGCCGCTGCCGATCCGCTTCACGCCCAGTACCAGCCCGAGCACGCCGAGCGCCGCGACGACCGCGCCGAGCACGTCCCAGGGGCCGTTCCGCTCGCCCCGGGACTCCGGCAGCAGCCAGCGGCCGACCAGCAGCATGACGGCCATCATCGGGATGTTGATGAGGAAGACCGAGCCCCACCAGAAGTTCTCCACGAGGAAGCCGCCGAGCACCGGGCCGACGGCCGCGCCGACGGCGGCGACCGCGCTCCACACGCCGATGGCCACGGCCCGCTCCCGCCGGTCGGGGAAGACCTGGCGCAGGATCGACAGCGTCGCGGGCATGATCATCGCGCCGCCGACGCCCAGCAGGGCCCGGGCCACGATGAGGATCTGCGGGTTGGGCGCCAGCGCGGCGCCGGCCGAGGCGATCGCGAAGAGTCCGTAACCGAAGAGCAGTATCCGGCGTCTGCCGACCCGGTCGCCCAGCGTCCCGAACAGGATCAGCAGGGACGCCGCGATGAGCGGGTAGACGTCGACCACCCAGAGCAGTTCGACCGGGCCCGGTCGCAGGTCTTCGGTGACGGCCGGCACGGCGACGTAGAGGATCGTCGTGTCGAGGGCGACGAACAGCAGGCTGACGCAGAGCACGATCAGCACGGTCCAGCGGTTCGCGCCGCCGCCGCGATGCCGGGTGATACCAGTCGCCCGCTTCTTGACGGACGCGGTTGTCCCGGACATGTACGCACCTCCTGTCGAGCACTCGCAGCCGCGCAGAGGGCACGACGAACACCCCGGGGGACCGGCGGCACGGGCGAGTTGTGACGAAAGCCTACGCGAGTCGCCGGGCAGGACACATGGCTCACCTCACGATGAGATGCTCATCGCAAGGGCCGGTGGTTCTCATACCCACTGGACAGGGCACTCGCTACCCTTCGCCGCCGACTCCTTCGGGGGACCTCCGCACCCCCTCCGTGAGGTGCCGGCGCGACCCCCGTGCCCGCCCCGATCCCGCCATCGTGCCACCGCGGTCCCCGACCACCTGGATAATCGGATCGATGACCGATCTCGCTTTCTCCGCCACCGCGGGTCCGGCTGCGGCAGGCAGAGGTGCCGGGGCCGCGCTGCGCCGTGCCGTGCCCGCCCTGGCGGCGTACGCGGCGATCCGCCTGCTGGGCCTCGCGGTCCTCGCCGCCTGGTCGGCGGCGTCCGGCAAGGACTGGCAGACCCTCCTCTCGGCCCGCTGGGACTCGCTCTGGTACGCCCGCGTCGCCGAGCACGGCTACGGCTACGCCGTCCAGCTGCCCGGCGGCGAGGTGCACTCCAATCTCGCCTTCTTCCCGCTGCTGCCCTGGCTGGAGCGGGGCCTCTCGGCGCTGCTGCCGCTGTCGGCGGCCGGCGCCGGGCTGCTGGTGAGCGCGGCCGCCTCGGTGGCTGCCGCCTGGGCGCTGTACGCGACGGGCGAGCGGCTGCACGGCCCGCGGGCCGGGGTGACGCTGGCCGCGCTGTGGGCGGCGGTCCCGATAGGCATCGTGCAGTCGATGGCGTACTCGGAGGCGCTCTTCACCGCGCTCGCGGCCTGGGCGCTGTACGCGGTACTGACCGGCCGGTGGCTGTGGGCCGGCGCGCTGACGTCGCTGGCCGGGCTGACCCGGCCGGTGGGCGCCGCGGTCGTCGCGGCCGTATGGGCAGCGGCAGCGCTGCACCTGTGGCGCGAGCGGTCGCGCGAGGGCCGGGTCATCTGGCGGCGGCACGGCCGGCTGCTCGCCGGGGCGGTGCTCGCCCCGCTCGGCTGGTGCGGCTTCTTCCTGTGGGTGGGCGCCCGCGAGGGCGGCCTCACCGGCTACCTCGACGTCCAGGCCGGCTGGGACAACGGCTTCGACGGCGGCCTCGCCTTCGCCGCCTTCACCTGGCACCTGCTGACGGGGCCCGCCTTCCCGGCTGGGCTCGCGCTGGTGGCCGGGGTCGCGGCGGTCATCTGGCTGTATGTGCTCGGCGTGCGGCAGGGGCGGCCGGTGCCACTGCTGGTCTACGGCGGCCTGGTACTGGCGCTGGCGCTGACCGCCAAGGGCTACTTCGGGTCCAAGCCGCGGCTGATGCTGCCGGCGTACCCGCTGCTGCTGCCGCCGGCCGTCGCGCTGGCCCGGTGGCGCCCCCGGTACGCCGCGGCGGTCCTGGGCGTCCTCGCGGTGGGCTCGGCGGTGTACGGCGCGTTCTGGCTGAACGGCTCGGGCCCGCCGTGACCGCGGCGGCCCGGCGAACGCGCCGTGACGTCCCGGGAAATGCGCGATAAACACGGCCGGGGAAAATGCATTCAGCCCGTTGAGCGGGCAGCCGCACGGATGCCCCGGGGGCGAAAGAGCGATTTACTGAATTCTCTTGGCAGGGCCCTGGCGAATGGCTTGTTTGAGACGCATTCCACATCACATCGTCATTACAAAGCGGACGGTTTGACCAAGCGCCTACATCACACGCGGTAACGTCGATTGAGTGCGTACCGATGAGAAGCCCGACCAGAGGGAAGGGCACCCGAGCGAGCGCGCCCGGCCGTATATGACGCGAACACGCCACTGGCTGTTCGGCGGCACCGTGGCGGTCTATGCGGCGATCGTGCTCGGCGTGCTGACGACTTCCTGGCTGGTCACCCTCGACTGGCAGGTCATGCTGTTCAGGCCGTACAAGCAATGGCCGGACATCCACGCCTTCCTCGACTACTTCGTGGTGCTGGGCCAGCGCGGCCCCACCGCGGTCGCGGTGGCCGCATGGCTGATCTGGCGCTGCTGGCGGCAGAAGAACCTCCACCCGATGCTGGTGCTGGGCGTCGCCCTGCTGATGCTCAACGTCACCGTGGGTGCCGCGAAGATCGGCATGGGCCGGCTCGGGCCGCACTACGCGACCACCATCGGGGCCAACGAGATGTGGCTCGGCGGCGATATATTTCCGTCGGGGCACACCTCGAACGCCGTGGTCACCTGGGGTGTCCTGGCGTATCTGGCGACCACCCCGCTGCGCCGCAGGATCCTTTCGGTCTTCGCCGCGCTCGGCGCCCTCGGCGTCGGCATGACCACCGTCTACCTCGGCACCCACTGGGTCAGCGACGTGCTGCTGGGCTGGGCCGCCGGCCTCCTGGTGCTGCTCGCGCTCCCCTGGTGCGAGCCGGGCATGGCCTGGGCCGAGGCCCGTCTGATGGCGGTTCTCTGGCGGCTGCGGGACCGGCTGGGCGGCGTGGCACGGCCCCTCCCGGTACCGGCGAGCCCGGCGGGCGTCACCGCCGGCGTCTCCCGCCAGCGGGCGGTCGCCGAGGACGGTGTCCTGGTCCGCGAGCCGGCGGTGGCCGGCGGCGGACGCCAGGGCCGGTCCCCGGAGGCCTGGCCGCACCACCCCTCGCGCCCGCACACGACCCGCTCGGAGCGCACCCCGGTCACCCCCTCGGGCAGCCGAAGACCGCCGCACGCGGACCGTGCCCCGCGCACCGCACCGGTCACCACGACCGTCCGCGGCCGCTCGCAGGGCAGCTGACACGGCAGACGTGCGGGACGGTACGCACACCCCCGCACACCACGGCCCCGGCGGCTCCGTTCAGGAGCCGGCCGGGGCCGTCGTCGTACGGGGACGCGCGGGCCGCTCAGCCCTTCCAGGACTTGCTCACCGTGCCGTCCTGCACCTCGAAGTTCAGCCGGCCCGCCAGGTACTCCATGGTGATGATCGCGCCGGGCGGCAGCGACCTGACGGTGCTCCAGCCGCGCGCGCGGGCCTGTTCCTCGGCCTGCTGCCGCTCCAGACCGACATAGGTCTCGAGGTCGTCGTCCGGGTCTTTCGGAAGGTTCGGTACTGGCGCCATGGCGCCACCGTATGCCTCCCCCGCGGCACACGGAAGGGCCTTCCTGACACGCCGGAGTGTTCCCGGGGTCCGGCATTGGTCACACTTCTGTCACAGCCCGTCGGGACCGGTTTACCGCCACTTCCGTCACCCGAACGACCCGCCCCGGTATCACTTCGGCAACGGAAAAATCCGGCCCGATTTCCCGCCGATCGGTTTCCGCGAACTCACCCGCACAACTCCTGTGGTGCTCCGGAAATCAATCATCCGACGGCCTCGGATTCCCCTTACCCGATACGCGATATCGGGCGTCCCGTAATCCGCCGACGACGCACACTCCGCTCACATTTCCCGCACATCACGCGGGGGCCGGGACAGGCCGACGCCCCCTCGCGCGAAGGCCGTTGGGGCGCGCATCATGGGGCGAGCTCCAGTACGTCCCGCCGTCATGGCGAGCCCGAGAGATGCCCTGGTACGTCCTGATCGACGAACGAGGTGGCGCGGATGGGAACAGTGGCACAGGAGGCGGGCGCCGGGCCGGTCGCGGCCCGCCGCCCCGGCAAGGTCCTGGTGGACTGGCTGACGACGACGGACCACAAGAAGATCGGCCATCTCTACCTGATCACGTCGTTCGGCTTCTTCCTCTTCGGCGGGGTGCTGGCGCTGCTGATGCGCGCCGAGCTGGCCCGGCCCGGGATGCAGCTGCTCACGAACGAGGAGTTCAACCAGGCGTTCACCCTGCACGGCACGATCATGCTGCTGCTGTTCGCCACCCCGGCCTTCGCGGGCTTCGCCAACGAGATCATGCCGCTGCAGATCGGCGCGCCCGACGTGGCGTTCCCCCGGCTGAACATGCTCTCGTACTGGTTCTTCCTCTTCGGCGGCCTGATCGTGGTGGGCTCGCTGCTCACCCCGACCGGCGGCGCGGCCTTCGGCTGGACCGCGTACGCGCCGCTGAACTCCATGGTCCGCTCCCCCGGCATCGGGCACGACCTGTGGATCATGGGTCTGGCGCTGTCCGGCTTCGGCACGATCCTGGGCGCGGTGAACTTCCTGACCACGATCATCGGGATGCGGGCGCCGGGCATGACGATGTTCCGGATGCCGATCTTCACCTGGAACGTGCTCTTCACCTCGATCCTCGTCCTGGTCGCCTTCCCCGTGCTCGCCGCTTCGCTGCTGGTGCTGGAGGCGGACCGGCGGTTCGGCTCGGTGGTCTTCGAGGCGCAGTGGGGCGGACCGCTGCTGTGGCAGCACCTCTTCTGGTTCTTCGGCCATCCCGAGGTCTACATCATCGCGCTGCCGTTCTTCGGCATCGTCACCGAGATCATCCCGGTCTTCTCGCGGAAGCCGATCTTCGGGTACATGATGCTGATCGCCGCGACCATGGTGATCACCGCGCTGTCCCTGATGGTCTGGGCGCACCACATGTTCGCCACCGGGGCCGTGCTGCTGCCGTTCTTCTCGTTCATGTCCTTCCTGATCGCGGTGCCGACGGGCGTGAAGTTCTTCAACTGGATCGGCACGATGTGGCACGGCTCGCTGTCCTTCGAGACGCCGATGCTGTGGTCGGTCGGCTTCCTGGTGAGCTTCCTGTTCGGCGGCCTGACCGGGGTGATCCTGGCGTCGCCGCCGCTGGACTTCCACGTCACCGACAGCTACTTCGTGGTGGCCCACTTCCACTACGTCGTCTTCGGCACGGTGGTCTTCGCGACGTTCGCGGGCTTCTACTTCTGGTGGCCCAAGTTCACGGGAAGGCTGCTCGACGAGCGGCTGGGGAAGATCCACTTCTGGACGCTGTTCGTCGGCTTCCACACCACCTTCCTCGTCCAGCACTGGCTGGGCGTGGCGGGGATGCCGCGCCGGTACGCCGACTACCTCGCGGCCGACGGCTTCACCGCCCTCAACACCGTCTCCTCGATCGGCGCCTTCCTGCTGGGCATCTCCACCCTGCCGTTCCTCTACAACGTCTGGAGGACGGCCAAGTACGCGCCGAAGGTGGGCGTGGACGACCCGTGGGGCTACGGCCGCTCCCTGGAGTGGGCCACCTCCTCGCCCCCGCCGCGGCACAACTTCCTCACCCTGCCCCGAATCCGCTCCGAGTCCCCGGCCTTCGACCTGCACCACCCGGCGACAGCGCGCAGCGAACTGACGGAGGAGGACGCGCGGTTCAGGCCGACGCCCGGGACAACCGGTCCCTGATCTCCCGTATGTACGTAAGGAGTTCGAGCGGCTCGCGGACCTCGAAGTCGAAGCCGGTCATCATCAGCAGCACGACCAGCGCGTCCGGGTTCGCCGCGCCGGTCCGCAGCAGGCAAGTGCGGTCGTCCACCGCCTCCAGGGTCCCGGCCATGGGCGAGATGCGCTGCGCGGCCTCCGCCAGCGGCACGTGCAGCAGGACGGTCGCGGACACCGCGTACACGGCTCTGGAGACGCCGTCGGAGACGTAGGCCGCCAGGTCCTCGGCGGGCGGCGTGCGGGGCGCCACGCGCGGCCCGTGCGGCGGTGTGGGAGTGATCCGGTCGGCGCGGAAGGTGCGCCAGTCCGCGCGCCCGGTGTCCCAGGCGACGAGGTACCAGCGGCGCTGGGCGCTGACCAGGCGGTGCGGTTCGACGGTGCGGCGGCTGACCGTGCCGTCGTGCGTGGCGTACTCGAAGCGCAGCTGCTGACTGTCCCGGCAGGCGGCGGCCAGTTCGGTGAGCACGGCGGCGTCCACGCGGGGCCCCGCGCCGCTCACCAGGGGGACGGTGAAGTCGTTCAGGGTGCTGACGCGGCGCCGCAGCCGGGCCGGGAGCACCTGCTCCAGCTTGGCCAGCGCGCGCACGGAGGTCTCCTCGATGCCCGCGACGCCGCCGGCCGCCGCGGTGCGCAGCCCGATCGCGACCGCCACGGCCTCCTCGTCGTCCAGCAGCAGCGGCGGGAGCTCGGCGCCCGCACCCAGTTGATAGCCCCCGGCGGTGCCGGGGGCCGAGTGCACGGGATAGCCGAGCTCCCGCAGCCGTTCGATGTCACGCCGTACGGTGCGCGGCGTCACGCCCAGCCGGCCGGCCAGGTCGGCGCCGGACCATTCACGGTGGGCCTGCAGCAGTGAGAGCAGGCGGAGCAGGCGTGCCGAGGTCTCCAACATGCGCCAGAGTCTGGCACCCGTTGCGGACAGCCATGGTCCGGAACGGCGGCTCCGCCCGCGCCGCCGTTAAAGAGGATTCGCGCCGCTACCAGCGGTACCAGCGCGCCCGGCCGCCTCCTGTGCCGGTGCTGCGGAACAGGAAGCCCAGCAGCCATACGACGAGCACCGCCACCGCGATCCACCACAGCGCCTTGAGCGCGAAGCCGGCACCGAAGAGGATCAGCGCGAGCAACAGGACCAACAGGACAGGAACCATAATCTGCACCTCCGCAATCCGGGTGCCCCTTTTGTCGCGGGTCAATCCGGGGTGTGGGAGGCAGGAGGACGCGGCGCGTCCCCCGGTGGCTCAGGACGGGTCCTGCGGCCCCACCACCTTGACCGACAGGTCGTTGTCGACCGTGAAGTACGGGCCGACGCGGACCTGCGCGCCGGGCGCGCCGATCGGCATCGCCGGGTAGGTGAAGATCTGCTTCTTCTCCGGTACGTCGTCCAGGATGCGGGAGATCCGCACCGGCTCGGCGACCTCGCCGGTCCGCACCCACAGGTCCCACCGCTCGGTGCCCGCCCGCCACTGCTCGGCCAGCGGGCCGTGCGGCAGGACGAAGGCGAAGTCCGGCCCGTCGCCCCGCAGCGGGATCGTGACCGTGTGCCCGTCCTCCCGGGCGCGCGCCTCGGCGGCCGCGCCGGGCTCCAGCGCGGCGCCGTAGAGCCGCCCCTGGACGGTGATGCCGTCGGGCGCCACGATGATCTCGCCGGACTCCGCGTGCGGGCCGCGCAGCCAGCTGCGCAGGGCGAGATTGCCGTACTTGGTCGCGTACGGGATCCGGACGCCGAGCCGGCCGATGGCGGCCAGCGGGCGCCGGTCGACCAGCGACCGCATGTCGTTGATGCCGGGCAGCAGGCGCTGCGGATCACCGGCGTCGCCGAGGTCGGCGTAGACGTTCCAGCGGCCCTCGGGCAGCGCGACCGTACTGGGCAGCACGGCCCGCAGCCGGCCCGCGCCGTTCGGCCCGAGCGGCAGCCGGATCTCGTCGGCCGGGGTCTCGCCGCCGCGCAGCCGGAGCACCAGTGCGGCGCTCCAGACCGTGCCGGTCTCCTCGCCGGCCACCTCGGGAACGGCGATGTCGAAGGTCAGGCCGCCCGCGGAGTCCGCGATGCAGTCGGCGTGCAGGGCGGTACGCGCCGGCTGCCGGGTGCTGGACCCGGTGCCGGCGGCGGGCAGTTGCGTCGACGCGCTCATGCCGTCCGCACTCCTCTCAGTGCGGCGTGCGCCGCGTCCTTGGTGGCGTAGGCGCCGCTCAACAGAGCTCCTCTGGTGCGGTGGACGGTGGCGCGCAGCGCGCCCCGCCCGCCGCCGGTGGTCAGGTCGCCGAAGAGCGATTCGTACCGTCCCGCGATCCGTCCGGGATCGAAGCGGGCGGAGGCCACCAGGGCGGCCCGACCCATGCGCCGCCGGCGCTCGTCGTCGTTGATCAGCTCCAGCAGCGCGGCAGCGACGGCGTCCTTCTTGCCGACCGGGACCAGTCGGCCGTCCACGCCGTCGTCGATGATCTCGCCGGGACCGTGCGGGCAGTCGGTGGAGACCACCGGCAGTCCGCACCGCATCGCCTCCACAATCGTCATCCCGAAGGACTCCAGGCTGGAAGTGACGGCCGCGATGGAGCCCTTCGCCCACTCCGGGTCCAGCGGGTTCGCCGGGCCCATCAGATAGACGTGGTTGTACAGCCCCAGCTCGTCGATCAGGGCGCGCAGGGACGCTTTCTCGACACCGCCGCCGTAGATCCGCAGCCGCCAGTCCGGGCGCTGCTCGACGACCGTGGCGAAGGCCCGGATCAGCAGGTCGTACCGTTTCCCCTTGGCCAGCCGACCGGCCGCGACGACCCATTTGCCGGTGCCGTCGGCGGGCCGGATGCCGGGCTCGGGCACGCTGTTGGGCACCGCTTCGATGCGTACGCCGGGCAGCCGCAGCCGCTTGCGGTAGGACCGGGCGTCCGCCTCGGTCACCGTGGTCAGCGCGTCCAGCCGCGGGTAGACCCCGCGCAGCTGCCGGACGAGCGCCCTGCCGTGCGTATCGAGGGTGAGGTGCTCCTGCCCGACGCGTGCCACGCCGCGCCGGGCCTGCCGGGCGAGGTGGACGTTCAGCCCGGGCCGGGTCCCCACCACGACATCGGCCTCCAGGGACCGCAGGTGGGCGGCGATCCGCCGGTCGGTCAGCTCGCTGTACTGCCGGAAGCGGCCCTCGGCCGACGGGAAGACCCGGGCCTCGCGCAGGAAGGCGGGGTCCTCCCCGTCGTAGTCGGGGCTGTCCTTGCGAAGGTCCACCAGATGCCGCAGCCTGACCCGCGCACCGGGCTCGAAGACCGGCACGTCACGATGGCGGAAGACAGACACGATCTCGACGTCGTGCTGCTCCGACAGCGTACGGGCGAGGTTGTACGTCGTCCGGATCGTGCCGCCGATGCCGTATGCGTTGTGAATCAGGAATGAGATGTGCATCCGTCCCCGTATCCCATGGTTTTCGCGCGAACGTGGTCTGCCGTCCGCCTACCAAACGGTTAGACCGAGGTTGGAGGTTTCGGGTTGGGTCCTTTCGCCATTTTGTTCCGGAAACGTGAGCGTATTGGTAGCCACGATCGGGAACCCCGGGGCGATGTTCCGCATCAGGGAGTGAAGAGGGGGCCCGCCGCGGGGCCCTGACCGCCCGTCGCGGGTACCCCGGCCCGCAGCCCGTAACGCTGGGCGCAAGCCGGCCAGGCGCCCCAGCCCTGCTCGTCCAGCACCCGCTCGGCGACCTTGATCTGCTCCTCGCGGGTGGCCAGGTCCGGCCGCGGCGCGAAGGCCAGGCCGCCGGCCGCCTCCCACGTCGACTGCGTGAACTGCAGCCCGCCGTACATGCCGTTGCCGGTACGGGCGTGCCAGTCGCCGCCGCTCTCGCACTGGGCCAGGCAGCCCCACGGCCAGTCGTCGTGGGAGCAGTTCGCCGCGCCGAGGACGCTCCGCGTCACCGTGCCCAGCGCTCCCGTCAGCCCGCCGGCGGCCCGGGGCTCCGGAGCGCCGTCGGCGGCCGCGCCGACCCCCGCGCTCCCCGCCAGCAGGGCCGCCAGTACCGCGAGCGTGAGGGCCGGCCTGCGGGCGGCATGGACAACGGTGCGCGCGTGGCGCTCCGTACGGGGCGGCCGCGGACGGGCCGCCGCACCAAGGCGCGGGAAGAAATCCGACAGTTCGAGCACCGCCGCAGG
>NZ_JBEPFC010000056.1:0-41504 GCF_040301705.1 Streptomyces sp. NPDC000151
AGGCGCGGCCGACTCCTGGGGCGTGTGCGGAGCCTGCGCGCCGGACGCAGGCGCGGCCGACCCCTGGGCCCCGGCGGGTGCCTGCGGCTCCGCCTCCGGCGGGACGGCGGCGCCCTCGTTCTCGGTGCTCACAGCTCTCTCCTCAGCTTCCTGACCATTCCG
The DNA here is from genome assembly GCF_040301705.1 of Streptomyces sp. NPDC000151. Classification (NCBI taxonomy): domain Bacteria; kingdom Bacillati; phylum Actinomycetota; class Actinomycetes; order Kitasatosporales; family Streptomycetaceae; genus Streptomyces; species Streptomyces sp. NPDC000151. Next base: position 163 of record NZ_JBEPFC010000056.1, read on the forward strand.
GCCCGATGACGGGGCCGGCATGTTCGAGCGATGCGTGGCGTATCGGCTTGACGGTGACATGTCGGCGTGACGTTATACGGGAGTGTCCGGTTCAAGCCTTTCCCACGGGGCGTCAGGGCACCGTAAGCCGAGGCTGTGTCCTTGCCTTCATCCTTTATCCCGGACATTTGCGGCGCACCTCCTGGTAATGCTCAGCGCATCTCCTGGCAATGCTTCAGGTGCCGACCCGACGGCCCGTCACCGCGCGATGGCACGATAACTCGGTGACCACTGCGCGCTCGGTACAAGGTGTCCACCCCGACTCGCCCGCCATTTCCGTCGTCGCACACCGCGGGGCCTCCGAGGACGCCCCGGAACACACGCTGGCCGCGTACCGCAAAGCCATCGAGGACGGCGCTGACGCCCTGGAGTGCGACGTCCGGCTGACCGCCGACGGCCACCTCGTGTGCGTGCACGACCGCCGGATCAACCGCACCTCCAACGGACGCGGCGCCGTCTCCGCCCTGGAGCTGTCCGATCTGGCCGCGCTGGACTTCGGCTCCTGGAAGGACGACGCGGCCGGCGAGGCGCCCGACGGCCGCCACCCGGAGCAGGGCAGCGACCACGAAGCCGCGGGCGATACCGAGCGTACGTCCGTACTGACCCTGGAGCGGCTGCTGGAGCTGGTCGCCGACGCCGACCGCCGGGTGGAGCTGGCCATCGAGACCAAGCACCCGACGCGCTGGGCCGGCCAGGTCGAGGAGCGGCTGGTCGAGCTGCTGGAGCGGTTCGGGCACACCAAGCCGCCGTCCGGCACGCCGTCGGCCGTCCGCGTCATGAGCTTCTCGGCCCGCTCCCTGCAGCGCGTACGGGCCGCGGCCCCGGCCGTGCCCGCCGTGTACCTCATGCAGTTCATCACCCCCCGGCACCGGGAAGGACGGCTGCCTCCGGGGGTGCGGATCGCCGGGCCCAGCATCCGGATACTGCGCGCGCACCCCGATTACGTGGCCAAGGCGCACCACGCGGGGCACGAGGTGCATGTGTGGACCGTGAACGAGGAGGCGGATGTCGCCCTCTGCCGCGAGCTGGGAGTGGACGCAATCATTACGAATCGCCCCAAGCAGGTGAGGAATCTGCTGTATCTGACGTAAGGGACGACAACTGATAAACGGCGGTCCGGGAAATCCCTGAGCGGACACGTCGGCCGCTCATTGTTCACAGGGAGTGCACCGGCGCATTCAGACCGTGGCTGATCGTCCCGAGTGCGTCACCGGACACGGATTGGCCGGTTTCCGGTCCATCCCAATGGGGCATTCATCCCGTGGCGTGGGGCAAAGGAGGTCTCGGGGGTGGCGTTGGTGGTGGCACAGGAGGTGCCGACGTCGTCGACCATGGCCGTACCCCATGGTCCTGCGGGCGTGGGCTCGGCCAGGCGGCGTATGCGCGATGAGCTGCTGACAAGTGGAGTTCAGGACACGGTCGTCGACGACGCCGTACTCATTCTTTCCGAACTGCTCAGCAATTCCTGCAGACACGCGCGTCCGATATGCGCGGACGGCTCACCGGATGGCGAAGGCAATGCGGTGCGGGCCGCCTGGCGCATCGACGCGCGAGGCCAGTTGACCGTTTCGGTCACCGACGGCGGTGGCCCGACCCGACCACTTCCAGCCACTCCCTCGGTCACCGCGCGCGGCGGCCGGGGACTGGCCATCATCCGCTCGCTCGCCAAGGACTGGGGCGTACGGGACGGGCACGGCGAGGTCACGGTGTGGGCGACGCTGTCGCTGCACGACGCCTTCGCGACCCGTATGGATCTCGCGGCAGGCCTCCCGGCCGAGCTGACGAAGGCCCTGGCGGATCTGGACGAGCCGGCGTAGCGCCGCGCATGAGCGGCGCTTGGCGCGCCGTGCGCGCGGCGCGTGCGCGGCACGCTGGGGCCATGGCCGACGCCGGGTCCCGGGGCCGGGTCGGCGCCGACACCAAGGCCGGGCCAGGACGCGGCACATGCCCTAGGCTCGCGCCGACACGCGTCGGAACGACCAGGAGAACCCCTCGCCATGGGCAAGAAGCGCCGTCCCCAGACCAAGGCCGTCACCCCGCAGATCACGGACGGCGAGGTGCCGGTCGTCGGCGCCCGCGAGCCCTGCCCCTGCGGGTCCGGCCGCCGTTACAAGGCATGCCACGGACGGGCCGCGGCGCACGCGGTGACCGAGCTGGTGCAGCGCCCCTTCGAGGGCCTGCCGGGCGAGTGCGACTGGGTGGCGCTGCGCGAGCTCGTGCCGGCCGCCACCGCCGAGCTGGCCCTGAAGGACGGCCTGCCCGAGGGCGTTCCCTCGGTGACGCTGGCGACCGTACTGCCGATGGCCTGGCCCGCGCTGCGCCGCGACGACGGTTCGGTACTGCTCGGCCTGCAGAACGACACCGCGTCCGGCGACCTCAGCCGCGACCTCGCCGACACCCTCCAGCGCGCGCTGGCCGCCGAGCCGGGCACCCCGGTCGCGGCGGGCCGGGCCCCCGCCGACGGCCCGCGCCTGCAGGACCTGCTGGACCGGGACGCGGCCTTCGAGCCCACCGTGCACAGCGGCTTCGAGTTCTGGATCGAGAACGCCGAGAACGCCACGGGCGAGGTCGCCGCTTCCCTGGAGCGGGCCAACGCGGCCGCCCTCCCCACCGCCCGCCTGGCCGGCCTCACGGGCGCGTACTGGTGCGACGCGGGCGAGAAGAACCACCTGCGCTGGGTGATGGACCACCCCGAGGAGCAGCTGCTGGACGCGCTCGCCCGGCTGCACGCCGCGGACGCCTCCTCGCTGGGCGAGGGCACCCGGCTGGTCGGTTCGTTCCGGGCGCACGGCCTGGTCGTACCGGTCTGGGACCTGCCGACGGACCTGACCGCCGAGGAGATCACCAAGCCGGCCACGGAGTTCGGCGAGCGGCTGGCGGAGGCGCTCGCCACGGACGCGCCCCTCACGCCGGCCGAGCGCCGGGCGCGCGGCGGGCTCACCAACCGTCAGGTGACGCTGAGCTGACAGTAACCGCGCCTGAAACGTTTGCGGTGACTCCGGTCACACCGGCCGTACCCGCCGGTAAAACAGCGTCCGGAATTCCGCGATCGAATTTGCGAACGGCCGATCTCTTGTTACCGTTCTAGGAGCCCGGTCGCTGGTGCATCCCCCGTCGCCAGCGACCGGGCGCTTCCATGTCCGGACCCGGTCCGGCTTCGGACCGGACTCGCTCAGCGGGCCGAATCCGCCTCGGGCGGCGCGGAGTTGCTCCCCGCCCGCAGCAGCAGCCGATCACTTTGTACGTCCGCGACCTCCGCGACCGCCGCGTACGGCGCGCTCCCCCGTACCGTCGCCCCGGACGGCGTCGCGCACGTACCGGGCTCGTCCGCCGCCGGCAGCGCGCAGTGCGTCTGTACGGTCCGGCCGTCCGGCCGCATCAGGGTCAGCACCGCGCGCAGCGGGACGCCCGAGGTGTTGCGGTAGTACAGGACGCCCCTCGTGCGGCCGTCCTCGGCCACCACACAGGTCTGCGCACGGATGCCGTGCGGCGAGGAGAGTTCGGGGCCGCAGCGGGCCGTGCGGCCGTCGCCCGCGCCCCCGCCGAATCCGAGCCCGAGGTCCCTCAGCAGGGCATCGGGCTTGTCGCCGGCCCGCGCCGCGGCGTTCCCCGCCATGGCGCTGTGCCGGGCGCCGTCCTGCGCGGGCCCGTGACGGCCGGGCAGCGGGGCGTCCTGCGCCGAGCCCCGGGGAGTGCCCGGCGGCAGTTCAGCGGCCCGCCCGGCGGTGGCCTGCCCGGCAGGCCGGCCGGCGGTCTCGCCGCCGGATTGCGACGACGCGGACGGCTTCGCCCCGGGCGCCGGTTCGCCGGGCCCCGAGGGGCCGGCGATGGCGGCGGCCAGCGGCAGGGTGAGGGCGAGCGCGATGGTGCTCGCGAGCGCGATCATGCGGACGTTCGACTCGCGAACCATGGGACCCACCTGCGGTTGAGAGCGCGCGGGCCGCCCCGGTGACCGGGGACCGCGCACGGGCTCTGGATACGCCTCCGGGAGGTCCGGTGGGCCTCCGCCACGCACGTGGAGGGCCGCCGGGCACCCCGAACGGCTGGACGGTGGGCCGAACATATCGAGGACGGGGCGCCCTCTCGGGGGCCTCGCACCCGTTTCCCGAGAATGGACGCCTCGCTCACACCCGTACGAGTGAATCTTCCGCGCGCCGTGACATCCGTGCGGGGTACGAGGGGGCGATGCCGGGGCGACTGAAACGGTTCTGTGGGGGGTGTGGGTGTGGGAGCGGGAGTGCGGTCAGTACGCGAGCCTGCTGCCGCCGCCCGGCGCGCCGGCGCTCGCCTCCACCAGCGCGTCCACCACCGTGGCGACGTCCGGGAGCCAGGGTGCGCCGGAGCGCGCTGCCGAGGCACGCGCGGCCGGCGGGCGCTCCCAGCGCACCTTGCCCGCGCCGGTCTGCGACGGCGGCAGGACGATGTAGCCGCCCTCTCCGTGGAAACGCAGCGAGCTGGGCACCAGGTCCTGCGCGTACAGCAATTCGCCCAGCTCGGGCAGGGAGTACGGCGCGACCAGGAGCGTCCAGCGGGTCGGGGTCGCCACGACCGGGCCGACCGCCACGCCCGTACGGTCCAGCTCGGCGAGCGCCCGCGCGCCCGCCACGGCCGGCAGGCTCACGGCGCACGGCGCCTTGCCGCCCGTGGCCAGTACGACCGGCGCGTCCGGGCGGTTCGTCCACCACCAGCGCACCATTCGCGCGTCGGTCGTGGCGGCCAGCAGGCCGGGGTCGAAGGGATGTGCTCCGGGCACCGCACAGTCCGGGTCGGGGCAGCCGCAGGGCCGCTGCTGCTGTGCACCGCGGGCGGCCTTGCCGCCCGAACGCAGTCCGACGCCGGGGAGCACGGGCCAGCCCCACTCGGTGGCGCACTGGAGCGCCGCGCCGAGCAGTGCCGACCGTCCGCCGCGCCGGAACTGGAACTTGCGTCGCCTTCCGAGGATCTCGCGCATGAGCGCTCGTTCCTTTCCGTAAACGCCGAGGGCCATGTCCATCGCACTACATGCCGGTTCATGCCGCTGTACGGTGCGCCGCCGCGTCGGGCGCGGATCACACCACGTGGATCAGTCGTCACTGCGCGTACAAGACAGCGCATCACGCCGTACGCCGAGCGTGGAACATGGCGGGGGGTGGCGCGCGCATGGCGCTTGCTGTCCTGTGGTGCAATCCCGCCACGTGGGGGTGCGGCCCGGTCGTCACCGCGTAAGACGCCCGCGCCCTTCGGAGAGTTCCGGCACGGCCCCAACTGGCCCCGCACCTATCCGAGTACGTACCCCCATGGTGGAGATGACGCGCTGTTGATCGCCGTCAGTCGACCGCAAATTGACCTTCCAGGGGCTATTTTTCGGCCAACCTGTTCGCCACACTGACACCATAATCCTCACCAGGGCAATGCTGGACACGCAACAACGGTGCGTGTACATGTGGATCCCATTGATAGCGGAGCAGCATGACATGGGGGTTTGCGATGCTATTGAGCGTAAACATCTGGCGGGCAAATCAGACAATTGCTCGCACAAAACCACCGCGAACCTCCCCGGACGACGCCTCCACCTCGGATGACGTCCGGGTCGACGTAAGCCGCCGGCCATGACAACCCCCCACGTCCCGAAAGTGGCCGGAATCGAACCCACTCTTCCGGCCCCGGCGCACACTGCGGCCCCCGCCACCCCGGAGACCCGTCCGTTCGCTCAACTCGCCGCCGCCCATGAGCGGCTGGCCGCCCGTGCCTCCGACCTCACCGCCCTCCACGACCTCACCGGTCGGCTGGCCCGTACGGACACCCTGGAGGCGGCGCTCCACGAACTGCTGCGGGCCGGTGCCGCCCTCGTCGGCGCCCGCCGCGGCCTGGTCACCCTCGAACCGCCCGACGGCCTCGGCCCCGAGACCACCGTCGGCCTGGGCCTCGGCCCCGCGGACATCGGCCACCTCGAGACCGTCCCGCGCCGCGCGATGCCGCTGGGCCGCATCCTGGACGGGCTGCGGACGGCTCCGGAGGGGGGCGGAGGCAGGGACGGGAGTGGGGGCGCGGAAGCGGGCGCGTGCGCGGGCACGGAAGCGGGTCCGGGCGCGGGCGCGGAAGCGGGCGCGGACGTCGCCGGGCAGCCGCCGCCCGGTGGGAGTACCGGTGGGAGTACCGGTGTCCCCGCCGAGCTCGCGCAGCCCGACCTCGCCGGCGAGCCCGGCCTCGACCCCCGGTTGCGCGAGGTCGCCGCCCGCCTCGGGTATGCGGCGAGCTACGCGGTACCGCTGATCACCGACCCGCCGGCCGACGGCCCCCAAGGGACCGAGCGAGCCGGCCGTCCCCTCGGGGCCGTGGTCTGGCTCTACGACGAGCCCGCCGAGCCCAGCGAGCGCGGGCGCCGCCTGCTCGGCCTGTACCGCGCCTACGCCACCCGGCACGTCTCCCGCCTCATCGAACTGCACCGCCGGCGCCACGCCGAGCAGACCCTGCGCGCCGAGCTGCTGCCCGCCCGGCTGCCGCGGGCGCCCGGCGTGCGGCTCGCCGTACGGCACGCCGCCGGGCCGTACGGCGGCGGCGACTGGTACGACGCGCTGCCGCTCCCGGACGGCGCGCTGAGCCTGTCCGTCGGCTCCGTCACCGGCTCCGGGCCGAGCGCGGTCGCCGCCATGGGGCGGCTGCGGGCCTCGCTGCGCGCGTACGCGGTCATGGAGGGCGAGGACCCGGTCGCGGTCCTCTCCGACCTCGAACTGCTGCTGCGGCTGACCGAGCCGGCGCGCAGCGCGACGGCGCTGTTCGCGTTCGCCGAGCCGCCGGTGGCCGACCCGCTCGGCGGGCCGCCGGCCCACAAGATCGTGCTGGCCGGGGCGGGCCACTGCCCGCCGCTGATCATCGGCGAGCACCGCACGGAGTTCGTGGAGACCTCGCTGTCCGCGCCGCTGGGCATGCTCGCGTGCTGGGAGGCGCCGAGCGTGGAGTTCGAACCGCTCCCCGGAGAAACCCTTCTCCTGTACAGCGACGGGCTGCTGCACCGCACCGGGGAGCCGGTGGACCGCGCCTTCTCCCGGCTGCACGCCGCGGCGGCCGCCCTGCCCAAATCCGTACGCCAGGACCCGGAGGCCCTCGTCGACCACCTCGTCCGCGCGCTGCTGCCCCAGGGGCTGACGGACGAGAGCTCGCCGGAGGACGTGGTACTGCTGGCGGTCCGCTTCGAGGGGTGAGCCGGTGGGCAGGTGGGCGGGGCGAGGTCCGGGCCCTGTGGGCGCGCTGCCGGCCCCTGTGGGCGCGCCGCCGGACCGAGGCCTGGCCCCGTAGGCAGGCACGCGCCGGGCCGAGGCCCCGCCCCCGTAGGCACGCGCCGGGCCGGAGGTCACCCGGCCCCGGGCCGGAGTGCCTGACAGGTCACAGCTTCCCGCCTCTGGACCGCCTTCCTTCCGCACATACGATGGAATGCGTCCCATAATGACGAGGAGGCACCGTGGCCGACGAGCTCACTCCGGAAACCCCGGACGAGGACGAGCAGCCGATCAAGCAGCGCAAGAACGGCCTTTACCCGGGCGTTTCCGACGAGCTCGCCGAGAACATGAAGTCCGGCTGGGCCGACACGGAACTGCGCGACCTCAAGCCCATCGAGCAGGCCGCGAACGCCGCCGAGCGGCGCGCCGCGCTCTCCCGCCGGTTCCCCGGCGAGCGCCTGGTGATCCCCGCGGGCAATCTCAAGACGCGCTCCAACGACACCGAGTACGACTTCCGTGCCGCGACCGAGTACGTCTACCTCACCGGTGACCAGACCGACGACAGCGTCCTCGTCCTGGAGCCGCGTACGGACGGAGCGGACGCAGCCGACGGCGCGGACGGAGCGGACGGAGCGGACGGGCACGACGCGACGCTGTACCGCCTGCCCCGCTCCGACCGCGAGAACGGCGAGTTCTGGCTGAACGGCATGGGCGAGCTGTGGGTCGGCCGCCGGCACAGCCTCACCGAGGCCGAGCTGCTGTACGGCATGCCCTGCAAGGACGTGCGGGAGCTGGCCGACGCGCTCAAGGAGGCCACCGGTCCGGTCCGCGTCGTGCGCGGTCACGACGCCGGCATCGAGGCGGCGCTGACCGACAAGGTCACCGCCGAGCGCGACGAAGAGCTGCGCGTGTACCTCTCCGAAGCCCGCGTGATCAAGGACGACTTCGAGATCGGCGAGCTGCAGAAGGCCGTCGACTCCACGGTCCGCGGCTTCGAGGACGTCGTGAAGGTCCTGGACAAGGCCGAGGCGACCAGCGAACGCTACATCGAGGGAACGTTCTTCCTCCGCGCCCGCGTCGAGGGCAACGACGTCGGCTACGGCTCGATCTGCGCCGCGGGCCCGCACGCCTGCACCCTGCACTGGGTACGCAACAACGGCGAGGTCCGCTCCGGCGACCTGCTCCTGCTCGACGCCGGTGTGGAGACGACGTCCCTCTACACCGCGGACGTCACCCGCACGCTGCCGATCAACGGCCGTTACTCGGACCTCCAGCGCAAGATCTACGACGCGGTGTACGCGGCGCAGGAGGCGGGCATCGCGGCGGTGAAGCCGGGCGCGGGCTTCCGCGACTTCCACGACGCCGCGCAGCGCGTGCTCACCGAGCACCTCGTGGCGTGGGGCCTGGTCGAGGGCCCGGTCGAGCGCGTACTGGAGCTGGGCCTGCAGCGCCGCTGGACCCTGCACGGCACGGGCCACATGCTCGGCCTGGACGTCCACGACTGCGCGGCAGCGCGCACCGAGGCGTACGTGAACGGCACGCTGGAGCCGGGCATGGTCCTGACCGTCGAGCCGGGGCTGTACTTCCAGGCCGACGACCTGACCGTGCCGGAGGAGTACCGCGGTATCGGCATCCGCATCGAGGACGACATCCTCGTCACCGCGGACGGCAACCGAAACCTTTCGGCGGCCCTCCCGCGCCGCTCGGACGAGGTCGAGGCGTGGATGGCGCGCGTGAAGGGCTGACCTTCGGTGGCGCGCGTGAAGGGCTGATCCGCGCCGACGGCCGGCAGGCAGTCGGCTGACGCACTTACGGGTGGGCGTTCCCAGGAACGCCCACCCGTTGTGCTTGTACTTGCGCCCGGGCCTGCGCTTCTCCGGTACGGACGTACGCGCCCGCCTTGGCCGCCGCGTATGTCGCGAGCGTGGCCGACTCCACGAGCTCCAGGTCCACCGGCCGGCGCACGATCAGCATCCGGTAGTAGAACGGCGCGCCGAGGGCGCCGACGACCGCCTCCGCGTCCGTACCGGGCGGCAGCTCACCGCGGTCCACCGCGCGCCGCGCCAGGACGCCCGCCACGCCCAGCCGGTCGTCGAAGAACTTCCGCAGCGTTTCCTCCGCCCGCGGGTCGCGGGCCGCGGCGGAGACCACCGCTTCGATCATCGCCCGGTTGCGCGCGTCCTCGTAGAACTCGGCGATGCCGCGGGCCAGCGCGCGCAGGTCGCCGCAGAGCGAGCCGGTGTCGGGCACCGGGTTGCTCCCGCTGCGCTCGGTCAGCAGCGCGCAGACCAGGCCCTCCACGGTGCGCCAGCGCCGGTAGATCGTCGCCTGGTGCACGCCCGACCGCTGCGCGACGCGCTCCATCGACAGCGCGGCGAACCCCTTGTCCCCCAGCTCGTCGAAGACGGCGGCGAGCACGGCGGTACGCGTACGTGCGGTGCGGCCCCCGGGGCGGGACCGGCCCGGGGGGTGCTGCGCTGTGCTCATGAAGGCACTCCGGATTGCCAGCGATCGATCACAACAAGTATTGTCCAGACCTCTAACGCGAGTCACCTCGCGTTAGCGGCTGCGCCCTGAGGCGCGCCCACCGGGGGACGCCGAGCACGGGGGACTCGGCATGGGGGCGCGCCTGGGGCGCTTGCGCGTTACATGGTCCTGAACTGCGCAAGCCGCTCGCCCGACTCCAACGTCCAGGGGTGCAGAGGACCGAGCGAGCGTGCCTGTCCCTCGACCACCGCCTGCGCCTGCTCGATCGCCTCGGCTCGTTCGCCGAGCGCGGCGAGGACCCTGGCCAGGAGGGTCCTGGCCGACAGCGTGATCTGGTACGTCGGCTCGAAGGAGCTCTCGTACGCGGCGAACACCTCACGGGCGAGCGGGAGGGCATCGGCCGCCCTCCCAGCGAAGAACAGGACGAGTGCGTAACTCTGCTTCGCGAACAGGGTGATCTGGTGACGTGGCCCGAAGGCTCGTTCACAGTCCACGACCAGTTCCGCTCCTGCTCTCGTGTCCTGCTCCAGCCGCGTGTCGTCGTGGATCTCGATCAGGTCCGTTCTTGCCCGGAGTGTCAAGGCGTGGTCCGGGCCGAGTGCTGCTGTACGGCCCTCCACGGCGCGCCGCACCAATGCGTCCCCCTCGGACAGTTCGCCCTTCTGGCACAGGACTCGCGACAGTCCGAGACAGCTTTCCCAGACCTCCGCATCGAGCCCTTGGCGCTCGCAATCCGCCAGTGCCTCGCGGTGCACCGTTTCCGCCTCTTCGAACCTGCCGAGCCGGAACAAGGCCCGCCCCACGCGCTGCCGGAGCCGCAGGACCGCGGGGTCGTCCCTGCCCAGCCGCAGTGCCCCCAGCTCTACCGCGGTCTGCGCCACGGTCAGCGCGGGGGCGTAGTCGCCGGCCCGGTGCAAGGCCACCACCAGGCGCAACAACGACTCGGCGACCGTCTGCACGGTCGAGCGCCCCACACCGGGCTGTCCGACGACCCGTCGGAGCAATCCCAGCGCATGCGGTGCGAGCAGGCTCGTACGGGGATCGACATCGCCGCGCTGCGGTGCCTCCGGAAGCACCGCGAGCAGCTGCCGGGCTGCCGCTACGGCCAGCTCTTCTCGCTGCCCGGGAGCCGTGTCCCGCCACACACTGTCGAGCAGCACCCCATGGCTACGAAGACAGCGCAGCGTCCCGGGAACGAGCTCCGACAGCGACTGATCGAGCAGCCCCCGAAGGGCAAGCTCGACGCGGCGCGCCGGGAGTTCGTCCCCCATGTCGATCCCGGACAGCAGGGACAGGGGCAGCGGGTCGCCCGCCCAGCACGACAGGAGCCGGAGCAGGGTGACGGCTTCGGGGAGACCCTGTCTCACCAGGGCGTTGAGGGAGAACTGCCAGGTGCTGCTCACCAGATGACGCGAGTCACCGCCCCCGGCCTCGGCCCCCTGGTCCAGCAGCTCTATCGGGTCCACGCCCTCGCCGCCGTCCAGATTGCGGCCGTACTGGGCCATCGTCCAGGGGTCGATGACCTGGTGGGCGAGGAAGCCGCCTGCCAGGGTGAGGGCCAGAGGGAGCCGGCCGAGGCGTTCGGCGACGGCCTCGGCCTCTTCCAGCGTGCCCGCCTCCGGTGCCAGATCGCACAGGACCCGTGCCGCGTCCTCCCGTGGCAGTACGCCCAGTTGCAGCAGCTCCGCGCCCGGCCACCAGTGGCGGGCCGCCTGGCGGGTGGTGACCAGGACCGTGCCGCGGGGGCTTGTGCGGAGCCAGCCGCCGTCGCGGAGGACCGCGGGGTCGTCCGCGTTGTCGAGGACCAGGAGCCATGGGCGGTCGGAGCGGTCGAGGTGGTCCCAGACCAGGTCGGCTGCCGCGCGCAGACCGCTGCGGGCCGCCGTCAGTTCGCCGTCGCCCGCGCCGCGGTCCGCGGCCACCGCGAGCATGCCCGCGCGGAGGGACGCCGTGTCGGAGGCGTTCACCCAGAGGCCGACGCGGCCCGCCTCGGACGTCGCGTACTGGAAGAGGGTGTACGCGACGGCCGTCTTGCCGCAGCCGCCGAGGCCGTGCAGGACATAGACCTGGCCACCCGCGTCGGAGCCGACCGCGGACCGCAGGCGGTCCATCAGTTCGGTGCGGTCGCGCAGCACGGTGGGCGCGCGGCCCACGGAGGGCCAGCGGACCGAGTCCAGACCGGACCACGCACCCCCGCCGCCGGGACCGCCGCCCTCGGAGCCATGGTGGTGGTGCTCGATGATGTGCTGGTCGCCGGACGCCTGGTAGACCCGGCCCTGGCCCATGGCCCGGACGTCGTTGCCGCCGCCCACGGGATGCTCGCCGTTCACCCGTTTCCCCCTCCCGCCTTGCACGGAACGGGAGTTCGGCTCCCGTTGTGTACGCGGGAGTTCATCCCCCCGCCCCGTACGCGGGAGTTCATCCCCCGCCCCGTACCCGGGAGTTCAGCGTAGATCACTGCGGGATGCCTGGTCAGGGCTTCACGGGCTTTACGGCAAGCCGCGTGCGGCTGCCGTCACCGCGCCCGGCGAAACGTCACGGCATCTGCAGCAGCGCGCCCTCGCGCCACTTCAGGATCTTGTCGAAGCTGACCACCGCGCCCCGGCGCCCCGTCCGGTTGCGGTACCGGACCTGGTCGGTGAGGGCCTCGATCAAGAAGAGCCCCCGTCCGTGCTCGGCCTGGGCGGGGGCGGGGGTGTGGCGGCGGGTCACTGCGGGCTCCGTCCGCGGCGAACGGTCGCGGGGCCCGGGGCCCGTGGGCCGGTCCTGGAATCCCGGGCCGGAGTCCGTCACCTCGATGCGGCATGTGTCGCCGTCGATGAAGGCCGTGACGCGGTACTCCTCGGCGGCGCCGTCCCCGTGCTCGACCGCGTTCGCGCAGGCTTCGGAGAGGGCGAGCGAAAGGTCGTAACAGACGTCCGGGTCGACGCCCGCGGTCTCCATCGTCCCCAGCAGCAGCCGGCGCGCGAGCGGCACGCTCGCTGCCTCCCGCCGAAGATGGAGGGACCACCAGATGCTCATCGCTCCAGCCTCCTGGCCGCGGCTCGACATATCGATACGTATTGCCGCGCTCCATGGTCGGTAAGCGTGGGTTTGACGTGACTCCGCCCATTCGGCGGACGCGGCCATTGAGCGTACCGGTGTAAAAGGCCCGTGGGCGCGCCCCTGCGCGCGCCCCTGCAATTGCGGTAGCCGGACTCCAGCCGATCTCCCGCGGGTTCTCCGGGCACACGGGCCGCCGCCGTGCCGACCGCCCTGGTCACGGGGCATGTGCACCCCGCATCGGATGACCGTTTGAAACCGCTTACTGTCCGTCTACGACCGTTTGCAACTTTCTACTGATTGTCGGCGGGTGGCCGGTCGGGAACACCCGCTCGAATACGTGGGCGGCATCGCCGTCTGGATGCCCGTAGCCACCGCCGGATCGTCCACCCGGCGGGCCGCCGGAATGTCCGGAAGCGGCTACGGCCTCTGGACGGCCGCGCGCGCTCTCTTTGCCTCTCTTTCCCTATACCCCGCCGGGTACCTGATCCCTCATACCCCGCCCGGTATCTGCTGTCCGGGACCGCCCGCCCTGCCGTAGGCGTCCGGTACGCGCAGTGGGATGATGGCGGACGCCATGCATACTCCCGAGGGGCGCGCCGCGGCCGATCTGCGGTTGCTCAGGGCCGCGGTGTTCACCGCGGCCTGCGTCGCGCTGGCCGCCGCGGGACACATGATCGGCTCCTGCGCCACCGTCCCGCTGTGGACGCTGGGCGCGGGCTGCGTCGGTGTACTGGCCGTCGCAGCCCCCCTCGCCGGCCGCGAACGCACGCTGCCGGGCATCGCCGTCGCCCTCGCCTTCGGACAGCTCGCGCTGCACGCGCTCTTCATGGCCGGACAGCGCGGCATGGCCGTACAGCTGCCGGCCGACGGCGTACGCGGCCTGAGCGACCACGCGGCGATCGGGCTCGCCCGCCAGATGACCTGCGGGTTCGGCACCGGGCGGCTGGACGCCGCGCAGGCGCGGCAGATGCTCGCCGGGGCCGGGATCGGCCCCGCCGCGGCCACCCACGCGGCGCACGCCGCGGCCGGACATGACATGGCCGGGCACGGTGCTACGGCTAGCGGCGCCGGCTCCGGTGCCCACTCCGGACTGTCCGCCGCCGTGCACCACTTCGACTTCGGTTCCCTCGCCGGGCTGCTGCCCTCGCTGCCCATGCTGCTCGGGCACCTGCTCGCGGCGCTGGCCGCCGGCTGGCTGCTGCGCCGCGGCGAGGCCGCGCTGTGGCGGCTGGTACGGCTGTCCGCGCCTGCCGCGCGGGAGGCCGCGACGGCCGCGTTGCTGGGCGCGCTGCGTACCGCGCTGCGCCTCGTGCGCGCGCTGTGCGCCGGGCTGCTGGGCGCCGCGAACCCTACGCCGCGCGCTTCCGCTTCGTACGGGCATGACAAAGCCGGACCCGAAGAGCTCGCGCTCCAGCACAGTGTCGTCAGGCGGGGACCGCCCCACTTCGCCCTCGCGGCCTGACGACACGCGCAGCTCTCGTACACCCCGCAGGACGGGGCTCCGGACGCGTTCCGGGGCGGGCTGACGTGCCGTCGCCGCATGCGCGCCGACCGTCAACCCTTGTACCTCCTGCCTTGAGGAGCTCCCTCACCATGTCGAACACCACCGTGCCCGACAACGCGCCTGCCGCGCCCTCCCGCCGACGTACCGTGCTGCACCGCCTCCCCCTCGTGGGCGGTGCCGCCGCGGGCGCTGTCCTGCTGGTCGCCGGCCCCGCGTTCGCGCACGTCACCATCCAGCCGGGACAGGCCGCCAAGGGCGACTACGCGACCGTGAACTTCAAGGTCCCCAATGAGAAGGACGACGCCTCGACCGTGAAGCTGGAGGTCGACCTGCCCGCCGACCACCCGCTGGCGTCCGCGATGCCGCAGCCGGTGCCCGGCTGGGACGTGAAGGTCACCAAGACCAAGCTCGACAAGCCGATCGAGACGCACGGCGAGAAGCTCACGGAGGCCGTCACCAAGATCACCTGGACCGGCGGCAAGATCGAGCCCGGCCAGTTCCAGCAGTTCCCGGTCTCCGTCGGCGCCCTCCCCGAGGACGCCGACCAGCTCGTCTTCAAGGCGCTGCAGACGTACGACGACAAGGAGGTCGTGCGCTGGATCGAGCCCGCGAAGGAGGGCGCGCCGGAGCCCGAGAACCCCGCGCCGGTCCTGAAGCTCGTCGACGCGGGCGCCGCCGAGCAGGGTGGCGGTACGGACACCGCGGGCGCCAAGGACGGCAAGGACGCCAAGAACGGCGCGGACGCCGGGAAGAGCAGCACGACCGCCGCCGCCGGCGGCACCGACAACACCGCCCGCGTGCTGGGCGTGATCGGCATCGTGGTCGGCGTCATCGGTGTCGGCTTCGGCATCTTCGCCGGCCGCCGCCGCACCGCCTGAACCGGCCGCAGCACCTGACCGGCCGCACCACCTGAACCGGCCGTACCTGAACGGCCGGCGCCGCACCACCTGACGCACGGCGCACCGCCCGCACCGGCGAGCCCGGGTACGCCCCGGCGAGCCCGGAGCACCCCGGGCGGTGCGCCCCGGTCGGCACCCACCACGGACATACGGGATATCACTGAGCAATGCGCAGAACACCCAAGCTCGCCGCCGCCGCCCTCGTGGCGGTCGCGGCCCTCACCCTCACGGCCTGCGGCAGCGACAGCGGCGGTGACGAAGGCGCCCCCGCCGCCAGCGTCTCCGGCGCCCAGTCGAAGCCGATCGTCACGCTCGACGACGCGATGGAGAAGCCGGACCTCGTCCTCACGGACACCGACGGCAAGAAGTACGACCTGATCAAGGAGACCAAGGGGCGGCCGACGCTGATCTACTTCGGCTACACCCACTGCCCCGACGCCTGCCCGGCCGTCATGGGCAACATCGACGTGGCGCGCAAGCAGCTGCCCGAGGCGGAGCAGAAGAAGCTGCGGATCGTCTTCGTCACGACCGACCCGAAGCGGGACACCCCGGAGCGGCTGAAGTCCTGGCTGAACGGCTTCGGTGCCGACATCGTCGGCCTGACCGGCGACTTCGCCACCATCCAGGGCGCCGCCTCGTCCGTCAACGTCGGCATCTCCAAGCCGGAAAAGAAGAAGAACGGCGACATTCTCGTCGACCACGGGCTGCAGGTCCTGCTGGCGTCCCCGAAGGACGACAGGATCCACTGGCTGGGCATGAAGGACGCGGGCGCCGAGGACTACGCGCACGCCCTTCCCAAGATCATCAAGGGGCAGAACCCGTGAACCGCCGTACCGCACTCGCCGCCGCGCTCGTCGCCACCGCCGGCCTCGCCCTCGCCGGATGCGGCGGGGACAGCGCGCCCCGGCTGAAGGTCTCCGGCGCGTACATGCCGCAGCCCGTCATGAACGACATGGCCGGCGGCTTCCTCGTCATCAAGAACTCCGGGGACACCGCCGACAAGCTGACCTCCGTCACCAGCGACCTGTCCGACGAAGTGACCCTGCACCGCACCGCAGGCGCCAAGATGGAGCAGGTCGACTCCCTGGCCATCCCCGCGCACGGCGAGCTGAAGCTCTCCCGCGGCGGCAACCACCTGATGTTCATGGCACTGAAGAAGAAGCCCGAGAACGGCGACAAGGTCTCCGTCGAGCTGCACTTCGGCAAGGCGAAGCCGATCAAGGCCGTACTGCCCGTCAAGGCCACCAACTACGACCCGCAGCACGCCGGGCACCAGTAGGGGGAGAACCGCCATGCCGCTCACCGTTCCCCGCGCCGGCCGGCCCGCCGTGCCGTACCGCGGCCGCCGCGCCGCGCCCCCGGCCCGGACCGCCGTCCTGCGCCTGCTGGTCCTCGCCGCCGCGCTGCTCGGCGTGCTCCTGGGCGGCGCCGCGCCGGCCTCCGCGCACGCCGCGCTGACCGGCAGCTCCCCGGCGCAGGGAGCGGTGGTGCAGCAGGCGCCCACGCAGGTCACGCTCTCCTTCTCCGAAGGCGTCGCGATGGGCGACGACTCCATCCGCGTACTGGACCCCAAGGGCAAGCGCGTCGACCGCGGCAAGCTGCTCGACCTGTGCAGCGGCTCCACCGTCAAGTACGGCACGGGGCTGCCGCCCGGCCTCCCCGACGGCACCTACACCGTCGCCTGGCAGGCCGTCTCCGCCGACAGCCACCCGGTCTCCGGCGCGTTCACCTTCTCCGTCGGCGCGCCCTCCAAGTCCGCCGCCGTGCTGCCCCAGCAGGAGGCCGGCGGCGGGCTGGTCGGCGCGCTGTACGGCATCGTGCGGTACCTGGCGTACGCGGCGTTCGCGCTGCTCGTGGGCGGTGCGTGCTTCGTACTGGCCTGCCGGCCCGAGGCGGCGCGCAGCCGCCCCGTGCAGCGGCTGGTCGTCCTCGGCTGGGCGACGCTCACCGCCGCCACGATCGTGCTGCTCCTGCTGCGCACCCCGTACACCGGGTCCGGCGACCTCACCGACGCCTTCGACCTCGGCGGCCTCAAGGCGGTACTGGGAACCAAGCCCGGCGCGGCGCTGGTCTCCCGGCTGCTGCTGCTCGCCGCTGCCGCCCTCTTCATGGCCGTGCTCTTCGGCGCGTACGCCCGGGCCGGCGAGGAGGGCGACGACAAGCGCCGCAAGGACCTCGCCTTCGGGCTCGGGGTCGGCGGCACGGTCGTCGCGGCGGGGCTCGCCGCGACCTGGGCGATGGCCGAACACGCCTCCACCGGCCTGCAGACGGCCGTCGCGATGCCCGTCGACGTCGTGCATCTGCTGGCCGTGGCCGGCTGGCTCGGCGGCCTGGCCGCCCTGCTGGTCTCCCTCTACCGCGACCCGGCCGCCGTCGACGGTGCGGCCGTCCGCCGCTTCTCCCGCCTCGCCTTCGGGTCCGTACTCGTCCTGGTCGCCACCGGCGTCTATCAGTCCTGGCGGCAGGTCGGGTCCTGGCGTGCCCTCACCGACACCTCGTACGGGCAGTTGCTGCTGCTCAAGGTCGGCCTGGTCGCCGTGCTCGTCGGGATCGCGTGGGTGTCGCGGCGGTGGACGGGGCGGCTGGGCGAGCCGGCCGCTGCCGCGCTCCCGGCCCAGGGGGACGCCCAGGGGAACGCCCAGGAGGGCGCGCCCGAGCCCGAACCCGTACCGGTGGCGTCGGCGGCCGTCGAGGAGACGGCCGACACGGCCACCGAGGGAACGGCCGACGCGGCCACGGAGGGAACGGCCGACGCGGCGCGCTCCCCCGAGCGCGCCGCGCAGCTCGCCCGGCAGCGGGCCGCCGTCGCCGACGCGCGGCGCAAGCGTGTCCGGGACGCCGATCCGGTGCGGTACGGGCTGCGCCGCTCCGTCCTCGCCGAGAGCTGTGTCGCCGTCGTCCTGCTGGCCGTGACCACCGTCCTGACCACCACGGAACCGGCCCGTACGGAGCAGGCGGTGCAGGACTCGGGCCAGTTCGCCGAGGCCGCCCGGCCCGTCTCCGTGACCATCCCGTTCGACACGCTGGGCCCGAAGGGCAAGGGCACCGCGCGGCTCGACCTCGACCCGGCGCGCAGCGGCCAGCCCAACGATCTGCACCTGCGGATCTCCGGTCCGGACGGCGCCGCGCGGGACGTCCCCGAGGTACGGGTGTCCTTCACCTCCAAGGCCAAGGACCTCGGCCCGCTCCCTGCCGCACTGAAGCGCACCGGCACCGGACACTGGACCGCAGAGGGTGTCCAGCTGCCGGCGGCCGGCACCTGGCAGCTCTCCCTTGTAGTCCGCACCTCCGACATCGATCAGGTGACCGAGACCAGGAACGTGAAGATCAGCCGATGACCGAGAACACCACCAAGGAACTCAAGGACGCCGAGGCCGAGCCGAACGTCGCGCTCTCCCGCCGCCGGCTCCTCGGCACCGTCGGGGCGGCCGGCGCGGCCGGGCTCGTCGTCGGCGGCGCGGGCGGCGCGTTCGGCGTCTCCGCGGCCCAGGACGACGCGCCCGCGCTCAGTACGCTCGGCGCCACCGAGGTCGCCTTCCGCACCGACCGCCGTACGCCCCAGGCCGGCATCACCACCCCGGTGCAGGCCAGTGGCCACCTCGTCGCCTTCGACCTCGCGCCCGGCGCCGGGCGCAAGGCCGCGGCCGCCCTGATGCGCCGCTGGTCGGCGCTGGCCGAGCAGCTGATGGCCGGGAAGGTGCCCGCCGACGACACCGGCGTGGCGCTGGACGCGGGCCCCGCCTCCCTCAGCGTCACCTTCGGCTTCGGCCACAGCTTCTTCGGCCGTACCGGGCTGAGCGCCCGCCGCCCGCTCCAGCTCGACCCGCTGCCGCACTTCTCGGCCGACGCGATCGACCCGAAGCGCAGCAACGGCGACCTGTGGGTCCAGATCGGCGCCAACGACGCACTGGTCGCCTTCCACGCGCTGCGTACGCTCCAGAAGGAGGCCGGCGACACCGTGCGGCTGCGCTGGCAGATGAACGGCTTCAACCGCAGCCCCGGCGCCACGGCGCACCCGATGACCACGCGCAACCTCATGGGCCAGGTCGACGGCACGAACAACCCCAAGCCGTCGGACCAGGACTTCGACGAGCGGATCTTCGTGGGGCGCGACACGGACCAGCAGTGGATGCGCGGCGGTTCGTACGTGGTCGTGCGCCGCATCCGGATGCTGCTGGACGACTGGGAGAAGAAGTCCCGGGCCGAGCAGGAGAAGGTCATCGGCCGCCGCAAGTCCGACGGCGCGCCGCTGACCGGCGGCGACGAGCACACCCCGATGAATCTGACCAGGACCGGGCCCGACGGCCTCCCCGTCATCCCGGCCGACGCGCACGCCCGCATCGCCGCGCCCGAGTCCAACCAGGGGGCCGCGCTGCTGCGCCGCCCGTTCTCGTACCACGACGGCTTCCGCGACGACGGCGCCCCGGACGCCGGGCTGCTCTTCATCTGCTGGCAGGCCGACCCGCTGCGCGCCTTCACCCAGATCCAGCGGAAGCTGGACAGGGGGGACGCGCTCTCGCCGTTCCTCCGGCACGAGGCGAGCGGGCTGTACGCGGTACCGGCGCTGGAGCCGTCGGGGTACGCGGGGCAGGCGCTGCTGGAGGGGTGAGAGCTCGATCGGTCGCTGTGGGTGGCGGGCGGCGCATCGGTGCGGGCGGGCGGCCTCGCGCGGGCGAGTACGGTAAAGGTTCCCCAGCCCCCGGGACAGCAGCGAAGCCCGGAGAAGGAGTGACCGGATGTCGGCCAGCCGCTACACGTACCTCGGACCCGCGGGCACCTTCACGGAGGCCGCCCTGCGCACACTGCCCGAGGCGGCGACGCGCGAGCTGGTGCCGATGGTGTCCGTGCCCACCGCGCTGGACGCCGTCCGCGCGGGCGAGGCGGCCGGCGCGCTGGTGCCGATCGAGAACTCCGTCGAGGGCGGCATCACCACCACCCTCGACGAACTGGCCGCCGGCGAGCACCTGATGATCTACCGCGAGGTGCTGCTGCCGATCGCCTTCGCGCTGCTGGCCCGGCCCGGTACGAAGCTCTCGGACGTGAAGACGGTGACCGGCCACCCCGCGGCCCAGGCGCAGGTGCGCAAGTGGCTCGGCACGCATCTGCCGGAGGCGGCGTGGGAGTCGGCGGCGTCCAACGCGGACGGCGCGCGGCTGGTGCAGGAGGGCCGGTACGACGCGGCGTTCGCCGGCGAGTTCGCGGCCGCCACGTACGGCCTGGAGCCGCTGGTCACCGACATCCACGACGCGCAGAACGCGGCGACCCGGTTCGTCCTGGCGGGCAGGCCCGCGCGGCCGGCGGCCCGTACGGGCGCCGACAAGACCTCGGTCGTGCTGTGGCTGCGCGAGAACCACCCCGGTGCGCTGCTGGAGCTGCTCCAGGAGTTCGCCGGCCGGGGCGTCAGCATGATGCGGATCGAGTCCCGGCCGACCGGCGACGGCATCGGTCAGTACTGCTTCTCCGTGGACTGCGAGGGGCACATCACCGACCGCCGGGTGGGCGAGGTGCTGATGGGGCTGAAGCGGATCTGCCGGGACGTGCGCTTCCTCGGCTCGTACCCGCGCGCGGACGAGGTCGTCCCCGAGGTCCGTCCGGAGACCGCCGACGACGCCTTCCTGGAGGCGTCCGACTGGCTGACCCGGTGCCTGGACGGGCGGGCCTGACCCGGCCCGTCGCAGTGGTCCACAGGTTTCCCACAACCCTGTCCACAGAGTTATCCACAGGCCCCGTTCTCGACCTGGGGACAAGTCGATTCCGGGGCGTCGCACAGTCGACAAATCGCCCTACCGACCCCACACCCGTCCACAGGCACTCACAGCCGCCCACTGCGGGGCCCGTCAGCATAATTCCCAGGAACAATCCTTTAGGGCGAGGAAATCCCACACGAAAGAGTACCCGAACGGGGTTTCAGCAAGGATTTCTTCGCCCGGGATTCAGGAAACGGGGCCACGCTTTCCTACTTCCACAGCGACAACGCACAGCCTGTGGATAACTTTTGGGAGCCGCCCGTAGCTGTGGACAAGTACCTGTGCACAGTCCGCCAACTCCCCGCTCACGCAGGGTCGGTCACCGCTCCGGGACACCTGCCCGACGCGTCGCGGACACCCCTGGAACACTGCCGGAACACCCCCGGAACACCTCTGCGCCACTCTTCCGACAGCAACGAACAGCACTCACGAGCGGCACTCCGCAGGAATTCTTTCCCGCAATTCCCCGCCTTCCCAGAACACCACATAAACAACTCTAAAGCGGACAAATTGCCCCGCAGCGGAATATCGCGTCGAGCGCCCCGGTCCGGCCCCGGTAGCCTGGTGGGGTGATTGACCTTCGCCTGCTCCGTGAGGACCCCGACCGTGTGCGCGCGTCCCAGCGCGCCCGTGGAGAGGACGTCGAGCTCGTCGACGCACTCCTCTCCGCCGACGAGCGGCGCAGGACCTCCAGCGTCCGCTTCGACGAGCTGCGTGCCGAGCAGAAGTCGCTCGGCAAGCTCATCCCCAAGGCCACCGGCGACGAGAAGGCCGAGCTGCTGAAGAAGGCCGGCGAGCTCTCCGCCGCCGTCAAGGCCGCCGACGCCGCCCAGGACGAGGCCAAGGAAGAGACCCAGGCGCTGCTCCTGAAGCTGGGCAACCTCGTCCACCCCGACGTCCCCGTCGGCGGCGAGGAGGACTTCACGGTCCTGGAGACGCACGGCACGATCCGCGACTTCGGCGCCGAGGGCTTCGAGCCCAAGGACCACCTGGAGATCGGCGAACTGCTCGGCGCGATCGACGTCGAGCGCGGCGCCAAGGTGTCCGGCTCGCGCTTCTACTACCTGACGGGCGTCGGCGCGCTGCTGGAGCTCGCGCTGGTCAACGCCGCCATCGCGCAGGCCACCGAGGCCGGCTTCGTACCGATGCTGACCCCGGCGCTGGTCCGCCCGCGCGCCATGGAGGGCACCGGCTTCCTCGGCCAGGCCGCGGAGAACGTGTACCACCTGGAGAAGGACGACTACTACCTGGTCGGCACCTCCGAGGTCCCGCTCGCCGCGTACCACATGGACGAGATCGTCGACGCGGCCAAGCTGCCGCTGCGCTACGCCGGCTTCTCGCCGTGCTTCCGCCGCGAGGCCGGCACGTACGGCAAGGACACCCGCGGCATCTTCCGGGTGCACCAGTTCGACAAGGTCGAGATGTTCTCGTACGTCGCGCCGGACGACGCGGAGAACGAGCACAAGCGGCTCCTGGACTGGGAGAAGCAGTGGCTGACCGGCCTGGAGCTGCCCTTCCAGGTGATCGACGTCGCCACGGGTGACCTGGGCTCCTCCGCCTCCCGCAAGTTCGACTGCGAGGCGTGGATCCCGACCCAGGGCAAGTACCGCGAGCTGACCTCGGCGTCGAACTGCGACGAGTTCCAGGCGCGCCGGCTGTCCGTCCGGATGCGCGACACCGTCGACGGCAAGCAGAAGGTGCAGCCGCTGGCCACGCTGAACGGCACGCTCTGCGCCGTACCGCGCACGATCGTGGCGATCTTCGAGAACCACCAGCTCGCGGACGGCTCGGTGCGCGTCC
Organism: Streptomyces sp. NPDC000151; assembly: GCF_040301705.1. Taxonomy (NCBI): domain Bacteria; kingdom Bacillati; phylum Actinomycetota; class Actinomycetes; order Kitasatosporales; family Streptomycetaceae; genus Streptomyces; species Streptomyces sp. NPDC000151. The sequence continues at coordinate 22,880 of NZ_JBEPFC010000056.1, forward strand.
CCGAGATGCTGCGTCCGTACCTGGGCGGCCGGGAGATCCTGGAGCCCGTCGCCAAGTGACCCTGCCCGCCCCCTCCTTCCCGTACAAGCTCGTCGCGACGGACCTCGACGGCACGCTGCTGCGTCCCGACGACACCGTCTCGGCGCGCACCCGCGAGGCGCTCGCCGCGGTCACCGCGGCGGGCGCGGCGCACATCGTCGTCACCGGCCGCGCGGTGCCCTGGACCCGGCACATCCTGGCCGACCTGGACTACCGGGGCCTCGCGGTGTGCGGGCAGGGGGCGCAGGTCTACCACGCGGGCGAGAACCGGCTGCTGACGTCGGTGACGCTGGACCGCCAACTGGCCGGGCTGGCGGTCGCCAAGATCGAGGCGGAGGTCGGCCCGCTGTACCTGGCGGCGAGCCGGGACGGGCTGGACGGCGCCGTCGTAGTCGCGCCGGGCTACCGGGTCCACGAGGGCCCGCTGCCGAACGTCATGATCGACAACCTGGCCGACCTGTGGGCGGACCCGATCAACAAGGTCTACATCCAGCACCCCGAGCTCTCGGACGACGCGCTCGCGGCGACCGCCCGCGAGGTGGCCGGCGACCTGGTCGGCGTGACCATGGCGGGCCCCGGGATAGTCGAACTGCTGCCGCTCGGCCTGAGCAAGGCCACCGGCCTCTCCCTCGCGGCCCGCAGGCTGGGCGCCAAGGCCGCCGACACCATCGCCTTCGGCGACATGCCGAACGACATCCCGATGTTCGCCTGGGCCGCACACGGCGTGGCCATGGCCAACGCGCACGACGACCTGAAGGCCGTCGCCGACGAGATCACCACCTCGAACGAGGACGACGGCATCGCGGCGGTACTGGAGCGCTTCGTCGCCCTGTGATGCGGCGCGACTACGCCGCGTAACCGTACGCTTGTCCGGTCGTTGTACACATTGCGCGAAGGCACAGTGAGTACGTGACGACGAGAGTGCGTGAAGTTGAGGCCGGCCGGTCCTGAGAATCGGTCAATGAGTACGTGGCATCCGTGAGCAGCCTTCGCTCCTGAGCCCTGGACACGGGCAACACCCCAACCGTTCCGGTTCGAGAGAAGGCATTGTCATGCCATCGGAAACAGTCCTGCTGGAGTCGCGCACGATGCGCGACAGCGTCGTCGGACGAATAGAAGTCCTGGACAAGGTCAAGGCGTTGGTGATGCTGCCCGATGGGCTGCATGTCACTACGCGGATGGTGGCGGAGTATTTCGGGGTGGGTGAGCGCATCATCCACAGCGTCGTGAAGCGTCATCGCCCGGAGCTGTCGGAGAACGGCTTGCGCCTGCTGCGAGGCTCTGACCTGCAAGAGTTTGAAGTAGGCAACTTGCCTACTTCAAACAAGAGTTATCCACAGGGCCGTGCACAACTCTCTGTGTACAGCCGCCGTACGGTCCTGAACATCGCGATGCTGCTGCGGGACAGCGACGTCGCGCGCCGGGTCCGGATGTACCTGCTGGACGTCGAGGCGGCATCTCGGGAGCCCCAGCCCCGGCCGACGGTATCCACCACCAGCTCGTCCGGCTTCGTCGACCTCGGTCGGGCGCTGCAGGAGCTGGGCCCCGTGATCGGCAGAATCTCGGCCCGGCTGGACCGTGTCGATCACCGCCTGGACCACATGGACCGGCGTCTCGACGCCACCAACCACATCGTCGCGGCACTCAGCGTGCGTGTGCACAACCTCGGTGAAGAGGTACACGATCTACGCGACGACATGCGGGACGTGAAGTCGGAGCTGCGACGGCGACGCCGCTGACCTGCGAAGGTCTTTAAGCTTCAAGTTGAAGCTTAAAGACGGAGCAGTTATCCACAGGGTAGCTGCGCCGGTGCACGGGGTGTCCGCCAGACATCTCGTGCACCGTCCACGGCGACCACTTGTAGGATGACCGGGCAACCGATCGCCCCAGAGGTACCAGGCCACGAGAGGCAACGCATGACCCTGCAGGCCGCAGGACGGCAGTCGCTCGTGGACATCGTCGTCGACACGCTCCGCGCGCAGCTGAGCGCCGGGGAGTGGAAGGTCGGCGACCGCATTCCCACGGAGCACGCCCTCGCCGAGCAACTGCAGGTGGGGCGGAACACCGTGCGCGAGGCCGTACGCGTACTCGTGCACGCCGGGATGCTGCGGTCGCGCCAGGGCGAGGGCACCTTCGTTGTCTCGGCCGCCGACCCGGCCGCGGTCATGCGCGGGGTGCAGCGGTCCGGCGTACGGGACGTCCTCGAAGTACGGATCGCGCTGGAGGCGGAGGCCGCCCGGCTCGCGGCCCTGCGGCACGAGCCGGCGGACCTGGACCGGATGCAGGCCGCGCTGGACGCACAGCGGGAGCTGGAGGACGCCGCGGGCCAACCCGTGGCCGACAGCCTGGAGTTGTACGCCGACCACGACGTCGCGTTCCACCGAGCCGTCGTCGCCGCCGCGCACAACGCCGCGCTGAGCGCCACGTACGAATGGTTCAGCAGTTCCGTGCGCGAGGCGCTCGTCTCGGGGCTCGGCGACCGGGACATGCCGCAGATCCTGCACGGCGATCACCGCGCCGTCCTGGAGGCGATCGCCTCGGGCGACCCGGACGCCGCGGAGGCGGCCGCCCGCACGCTGCTGGACCGGCCGAAGCGTGCGGTGGAGGCACTGCTCGCCGACGGCTGAGGACAGTGCATGCGACCTGTGGATAACTCCCGGTTGAAACATTCACGTTGAATGTTTCGCAGGTCAGAGCCACAGAGCAGCCCTACGCGCATCCCGCCCTTCCACCGACAGGAGATTCACCCACCCATGCCCGCCCCCAGCCCCGATGCCCCGCCGACCGACGCCACCACGTTGCGCAGCGAGGTACCTCTGATCGACGCCGAAGAAGACCTCGCCCCCGCACCCCCGCTCGCCGCCGCCCGGCGCCGGCTGCGTACGCATCCCGCGTTGCTGCTCCTCGGCATCGTGCTCGCGTCCCTCAATATGCGGGCCGCGCTCGCGGGCGTATCGCCGCTGCTCGGCGAGATCGGCGAGCACTTCGGGCTGAACGCGACCGCCGGCAGCCTGGTGACCGTGATCCCGCTGGTCTTCATGGGACTCGGCTCCTACGTGGCGCCGAAGCTGGCCGGGCGCTGGGGTACCGAGACCGTCCTGTTCAGCGCACTGGTACTGCTCTGCGCCGGCATCGTCGTCCGGGTCGCGCCGCCGCTGGTGGCGCTGTTCGCGGGCTGTGCGCTGGTCGGCGGGTCCATAGCCCTGCTCAACGTGCTGATGCCCGGCCTGATCAAGCGGGACTTCCCCGACCGGGCCGCACCCATGACCGCGCTGTACTCGACGGCGATGATCCTCGGCGCAACCGTTTCGGCGGCCACCTCCGTGCCCCTGGAGAACGCGCTCGGCAGCTGGCAGGGCTCGCTGGTCTCCTGGGGGCTGCTCGCCGCGGTGGCCGCGCTCGTCTGGATCCCGCAGGTGGTCATCGCGCGGCGCGGTGCGCGGCACGGGCAGGCCGCCGCGGCCCCGAAGCCCGCCGCCGGGACCGGCCCGAAGCTCGGCCGCTCGCCGCTGGCCTGGCAGGTGACGCTCTTCATGGGGTCGCAGTCGCTGATCGCGTACGTGGCGATCGCCTGGCTGCCGACGGTCCTCACCGACCACGGGATGGACAAGGCCCGGGCCGGGCTGGTCTTCGCGTTCAGCACGCTGGTGCAGATGGCCGGTTCGTTCGTGGTGCCGGTACTGGCCGGGCGGATGCGGCGGCAGCGGCTGCTGGCGGCGTGCGTCGCGCTGCTGATGGCGCTCGCCTGCACGGGTCTGCTCGTCGCCCCGGTGGCCGGGGCGTGGGTGTGGGCCGCGCTGCTCGGCGTCGGGCAGGGCGGGGCGCTGGGCCTCGCGCTGACGATGATGGTGCTGCGGGCCGGCGATCCGCACACCGCCGCACGACTGTCCGGCATGGCGCAGACGTGGGGCTATCTGCTGGCCGCCGTCGGCCCGTTGGCGCTGGGCGCGGTGCACCAGGCGACGGGCGGCTGGACGCTGCCGCTCGCGCTGCTGCTCGTGGTCTGCGCCGCGCTGGTACTGCTGGGGCTCGGTGCCGGGCGGGACCGCCGCATCGGCGCCTGAGCTTCCGTACGCCCGTCCTGGTGCGTATTGCCGCGTTCCTGCTCCAGCGCGCGCAGCGTCGCCCCGTACACCGCGCGCGCCAGGCGGGCGCCCCAGAGGGAGCGCGGCCCGGCGAAGTCCTCGGCGGGCTCCCCCGGTGCCGGTACGCGCGCGGCGACGCACACCGCGTCCGTGGGCGTGCCCGAAGCGTCCAGGCCGTGGTGGAGGAGGGCCTGGACCTTCGCCTCGGTCGCCGTCATCACGGAGTTGACCAACGCGGCGTCGCTGAGCGCCACGGGCAGCGTGACGAGGATGTTGATCGTGCCGGGGTGGTACGCGGATGCCGCGGCGTCCGATGGCGCGGCGTCCGGCGCCACGGCGTCCGGTGCCGCGGCGTCCAGTGCCGCGGCCCAGCCGTGCACGCCTGTTCCCGCCGTGACGAGCGCCTGTGCGCCCCCGTCGTACGCCGACGAGCGGGTGCGCAGGATGTCCGCGGCCGTCATCATGCCGACGCCAGGCCCCGTCGCCCCGGAAGCGGCGGCGATCTCCGCGAGGTGTGCCTGTGGGTCGCGGCGCGTATAGCCGTGCGCGACCTGGGCGTTGAGTACCCAGGAGCGGTCGCCGAGGCCGCCGCCGAGCACCGCGCTGGAGATCATCCGGTGGCCCGGGCCCGGGCGCCACAAGAGGGCGGGGAGGCTCTGGCCGTCCGTGGTGTCGAGGTGCCGCACGGTGCGCACCGGGAGCGGCGGTATGGGCGGGGTCACCCACGTCACCCTACGGTCTGGCCTACCGTGCCCTCATGAGCGATGTGCACGATACGCAGCACTCCGGTGGTCGGCGCCGCGCACGCCTCACTCGGAGGGCGCGGCTTCTCCTGACCGGGTGCGCCGTCCTCGTCGTCGGCGTCGTCCTCCTCCTGGTGCTCCTGCCCGGGGACGAGCGGCCGGCGCGGGCGGAGAAGCTCACCCTCCCGGAGGGCCGGCGGGCCTCCCAGGCGTACGCGGCCGTCGACAAGGCGCTCCACGTCGCCGCGGGGACCACCGAGAAGGCCGCCAGGAAGGCCGCCACGGCCCGGAACCCGGCGAAGCGGCTGCGCCTGCCGGCCGAGGCGAAGGGCAACCCCGAGGGGTACCTCTATCCGGCGACGTATCCGGTCGACGAGGACACCACCCCGGCAGGCCTGCTGTCCTTCATGGTGAACACCGCGCGCCAGAAGTACGCGGCGGACGGCCTGCCGCCGTCGGCGCGCCCCGGGGGCCTGAGCGCGTACGAGACGGTCGTGGTGGCCTCCGTCGTACAGGCCGAGGCGGACACCCCGCAGGACATGGGCAAGGTCGCCCGGGTCATCCGCAACCGGCTCGCCAAGGGAATGCCGCTCCAGATGGACTCGACCCTCAACTACGGGCTGGGCCGGTCCACTCTGCGCACCAGCCACGCGGACACCCGTACGGACAGCCCGTACAACACCTACCGGCACGAGGGGCTGCCGCCGACGCCGATCGGCAATCCGGGGCAGGACGCGACGCGGGCCGCGATCTCGCCCCCGAAGGGCGACTGGCTGTACTTCGTCACGGTGCGGCCCGGCGACACCCGCTTCACCGCCGACTACGAGGAACACCGCAAGAACGTCCGGGAGTTCAACGCGCGGCAAGAGAAGAGCGGCTAGCCGGTGCCCTACGGGTGCCCACGCCGTCGCCCCTCCTGGTGCTTGCTCCGCCGCTCCTACTGGTGCCTACTCCTCCCCGGCCAGCGTCAGCGACTTGAGCCGGCGGGCCGCGTACCAGGTCGCCGCGCCGGTGACCACGACGAGCAGCACGACGGCGGGCACGAGGCCCACGTCCGAGGTGACCGCGCCCTCGGCACCGGCCTTCTGGGCGAGCGCGAGTGCCCACTGCTGGACGCTGAGGGTGCGCGCCCCGGGGACGAGGCTGCCGAAGACCGCCTCCCAGACCAGCGCGTAGACCAGCCCGATGACGACGGCGTGCCTGGTGACCGTGGCGAGGAAAAGGAAGAGGGCGCTGTAGGCGACGGAGGCCACCGCCGCGGCGAGCGCGTAGGCGACCGCGAGCTGCTGGCTGTTGCCGTTCAGTACGAAGCCCGCGATCAGTACGGGCACGGCGGAGAAGACGACGCTCACGCCGATCGCGACGAGCAGCTTGGTGACGATGACCGTCGACCGCCGTACGGGCTTGGCCAGGAGGTACACCACCGAGCCGTCGTCGATCTCCGGGCCGATCGCGCCCGTACCGGCGATCACGCCGATCAGCGGCACCATCGTGGCCAGCGCGAAGCTGCCCAGGACGGTGTTGGCCGTGGTGTCGTCGGCGCCGGTCAGCGCCCGTACGGCGACGGCGATGACGAGCAGCAGGACGGGCAGCGCGAAGAGGATGGCGGCGCGGCGACGGCCGAGCAGCGCCCGGTAGGTCAGCCGGGCGACGGTGGGGTGGACGAGCGATGACATCGCGTCAGGGCTCCTTTCAGGTCGTATGCGACCGCTTCGGTACGGCTTCAGGCCGCTACGAGATAGGAGAAGACCGATTCCAGCGACTCGTCCGAAGGCGAGACGGCGAGGAGCCGGATGCCGTGGTCGCGGGCGACGCGCGGCAACAGGGTGGTGAAGCGGCCGAAGTCGACGGCCTGGATACGCAGCGCGCCCTCTTCGAGGTCGACCTCGATGCCGGACGTCGAGGTGTCGGCGATCAGCGCGGCGGCCAGCGCCCGGTCGTCGTCGGACCGTACGAGGTAACGGTGCGGCCGGTCCGTCATCAGCCGGCGGATCCGGCGGAAGTCACCGGAGGCGGCGTGCCGGCCGGCCACGATGACCTCGATGTGGGACGCCAGCTGCTCGACCTCTTCGAGGATGTGCGAGGAGAACAGCACGGTGCGGCCCTCGTCGCCCATCCGCCGCAGCAGCTCCATCAGCTGCATGCGCTGGCGCGGGTCCATGCCGTTGAACGGCTCGTCGAGCAGCAGCACGGACGGCTCGTGCACCAGCGCCGACGCCATCTTCACGCGCTGCCGCATGCCCTTGCTGTACGTGGAGATGCGGCGGTCCTGCGCGTGCTCCATGTCGACGGTGGCCAGCGCGCGGGCCGCCTCCTTGCGGCCCAGGCCGTGCAGTTCGGCGTTGGCGAGCACGAAGTCGCGCCCCGTGAGGAAGTCGTACATCGCCTCGCGCTCCGGCACGATGCCGATGTCGCGGTAGATGGACTCGTTGCGCCAGACGGTGCGGTCGTCGAGCGTGACGGTGCCGCTCGAGGGCGCCAGGAAGCCGCCCATCATGTTGAGCAGCGTCGACTTGCCCGCCCCGTTGGGGCCGAGCAGGCCGGTCACGCCGGGGGCGATGGTCATCGTGATGTCGTTCACGGCGACGACGTTTCCGAACCAGCGTGAGACGCGGTCGATATGGAGCGTGGTCACAGTCCGGCCTTTCGGTAGCGGCGCATCAGCAGGGCGAGCGAGCCGGCGATGAGGCCCAGCACGACGAGGAGGTACACGAACCCCGCGCCCGTGGACGGGCCGATCCCATTGGGGGCCGCGGAGGTCGCGCCCAGGAAGGCGCTCTGCACGCCGTCGATGAGGGTGATCGGCGAGAACAGCCCCAGCCAGCCGATGACATCGATGTTCCCCTGGGCGAAGGCGATGCCCTCAATGGCGCTGACAGCGGCGTACGGGATGGTCAGTACGGCGATGACGGCGGCGACACCGAAGCCGCGGCGCGGCGTGAGCGCGGCGATGACCAGCCCGATCGCAGCGAAGAGCAGCGAGAGCAGGGCAACCGACACCAGGCCCTGGGCGAACCCCTTCGTCTGCTCGGCGAAGTCGAGTTTGGCCAGCAGCGCGCCCACGTACAGGATCAGCAGTGGCACGGCGGTGAGGAGGAACAGCGCGCCGCTCATCGCGGCGTACTTGGCCGCCACGTAGTCGCCGCGTTCGATCGGCCGCGAGAAGTACAGCGGCACGGTCTTGAAGCGCAGGTCGCGGGAGACGGACTGGGGTGCCTGCGCGGCCAGGAAGAGGCCGATGACCGCCTGCAGGTAGACCGCGTAACGGGTGTAGTCCAGCGGCAGGGCGTGCGCCTTGGTGAAGACCGTGACCGCCACGAGGATCGCGGCCGGTACGCACATCACCGCCAGCAGGATCATCGGCAGCACCTTCGTGCGCGCCGAGCGGCCCAGCCCGTAGGCGCCGCGCAGGCTCTGGGAGAAGAGCGAGCGGCGGGCGTACGCGCGGCCCAGCCGGGCGCCGTCGTAGTGGCGGTACCCGATGTTGTGGATCGAGGCGGCGGGGCCCGGGCCGCCCGTGGGCGCGGTGGTGGACTCAGGCATCGGGGGCTCCTGCGGGGGCTGCTTCGGGGGCTGCGGTGCGCGCGGTGGCGTCCGTACGGGCCGGGGCGGCGGCGTGGCCGCTCTCGCGACCGCTCACCTGGTCGCTCTCGTGGTCGCGGTCGCGGAAGACCTCCGCGATGCGGTGTCGGCGCTGTTCCATGCGGACCAGGCCGAGGCCGAGCTCCGCGACGGTGTCCCGTACCAGGTCGTACGTCTCCTCGCCGGCGGCCTCGATGTACAGCAGGCGGCCGGTCGCGGCCGGGTGCCCTTCTCCGGGGCCGGCCGCGGGGGCGGCCACCGCGCCGGCGGCGGTCAGCGCCTCGCGCAGCGCGCGCAGCCCGTCCGGGTGCGCGTCGGAGTCGGTGACCTCGATGGCCAGCGAGGTGGTGGCCTGGGTGAACTCGTCCGTGGCCGAGGAGCGCAGCAGCTTGCCGCCGTCGATGACGACGACGTGGTCGCAGGTGCGCTCCAGCTCCCCGAGGAGGTGCGAGGTGACCAGTACGGAGATGCCGAAGTCGCGGTGGACGCGGCGGATCAGGCCGAGCATCTCGTCGCGCCCCGCCGGGTCCAGGCCGTTGGTGGGCTCGTCCAGGAAGACCAGCTGGGGGTCGTGGACGAGCGCCTGGGCCAGCTTGACGCGCTGCTTCATGCCCGTGGAGTAGCCCCCGATGGGGCGGTAGCGCTCTTCGTAGAGGCCGACGTGGCGCAGGGTGTCGGCGGTCCGCTCCCGGGCGGCGGTCGGCGGCAGTCCGGACATCCGCGCCATGTGGACGACGAACTCGGTCGCCGAGACGTCCGGCGGCAGGCAGTCGTGCTCGGGCATGTAGCCGACCCGCTCGCGGATGGCGCCGCCTTCGGTGGCCACGTCCAGGCCGAGGACCGCGGCGGTGCCTTCGCTGGCGGGCGACAGGCCCAGCAGGATCTTGATCAGGGTGGACTTTCCGGCGCCGTTGGCACCCACCAGGCCGGTCACGCCGGGGGCGATGTCAACGGAGAGCCGGTCCAGTGCGGTCACCCGCGGGAACCGCTTGCTGAGGCTTTCGGTCGCGATCACAGTCACGCGTTCGACGCTAGTGGTGGGCGCCACATCAGACGTCACCCCAGACGGCTGGATGTTCGTCCGACTCCAGGCGTAGCGCCCCGTAGGGGGTCGTACGGGGGTCTGAGGGCTTCAGCGGGAAGTTTTCCACAGCCGACGACAGGCTCTTGACGCAGCCGCCGACCATTGTCACATTCATCAGTGTCAAGTTACGCGCACGTACCGCGACGGAACGGTTGGCGATGACCACAGCAGCGAGGGTGACGACAGCAGCGGGCAGCAGCCTGGCCGCTGAGCTCGGCGGGTTCAGGGAGGTCCAGCGGCTGGCGTATGCCTGCGCCGAGGCGGTGGCCGCGCAGCTCAAGCCGGGGGTGACCGAGCGCGAGGCGGCCCGCATGCAGCGCCACTGGCTGCGCGAGCGGGGCGTCACGGACTGGTTCCACCTGCCCTTCGCCTGGTTCGGCGACCGCACGGCCTTCGCGAACTTCCGCGTCCCGCTGCAGTTCTTCCCCACGAACCGGGTGCTGGAGCCGGGCATGCCGTTCATCCTCGACATGGCCCCGGTGTACAACGGCTACACCGCGGACATCGGATACTCCGGCTGCCTGGGCCTGAGCCCGCTGCACGACCGGCTGCTGGCCGACCTGGAGGCGCACCGCGAGCTGATCCTGCGCGAGGTGCGCGAGCGCCGGCCGCTGCGCGAGATATACGAGGACGTCGAGCGCCTCATGGTCCGCCAGGGGTATGCGAACAGGCACCGCGCCTACCCCTTCGGCGTGATCGCCCACAAGGTCGACCGCGTACGCGAACGCCGCTGGTCGCCCACGCTGTTCGGCTTCGGCACCCAGTCGCTCAAGGGCCTGGCGTCCGACGCGCTGCACGGTCACCGCGAGGGCTGGTCCCCGCTGTGGAGCCCGTACCGCTTCTCCGACCATCCGCCGCAGCCCGGGCTGTGGGCGGTCGAACCGCACCTCGGTTTCCGGGGCACCGGCGCGAAGTTCGAGGAGATCCTGGTCGTCACCGACTCCCAGGACCCCGAGGAGAGCGCCTTCTGGCTGGACGACGATCTGCCGCATGTGCGGCGCTGGCAGGAGGAGAAGGCGGCGTGAGCAGGGCACGTGGTGAGAGCGGGGAAGCGATCGTGAGCACGGGACTCGAGGGCGCGCGGGAGCGCCGGGTCCGCACGGGCGGCGTGGAGCTGTGCGTGGCGGAGCTGGGCGATCCGTCCCGGCCCACGGTGATGCTGGTGCACGGCTATCCGGACAGCAAGGAGGTCTGGTCGCGGGTCGCGCCGCTGCTGGCCGAGCGCTTCCATGTGGTGCTGTACGACGTCCGGGGCTGCGGCCGGTCCACGGCGCCGCAGCCGCTGCGCGGCGGGTACACCCTGGAGAAGCTGACCGACGACTTCCTGGCGGTGGCCGACGCCGTCAGCCCGGACCGGCCGGTCCACCTGGTGGGGCACGACTGGGGTTCGGTGCAGTCCTGGGAGTTCGCGACGGTCGAGCGCACCCAGGGCCGGATCGCGTCCTTCACCTCGATGTCCGGCCCGTCCCTGGACCACTTCGGGCACTGGATCAAGAAGCGGATGGCCCGGCCCACCCCGCGCCGCGCCGCCCAGCTGCTGAACCAGGGCGCCAAGTCCTGGTACGTCTACATGCTGCACACCCCGGTGCTGCCCGAGCTGGCCTGGAAGGGCCCGCTGGGCAAGCGCTGGCCGAAGATCCTGGAGCGCGTCGAGAAGGTACCGGCCGGGGACTACCCGACCGCGTCCCTGCCCACCGACGCCGCGCACGGCGCCTGGTTGTACCGGGACAACGTCCGGTCCCGGCTGCGCCGCCCGCGCCCGGACGCGTTCGCGCACTGCCCGGTCCAGCTCATCACCCCGACCGGTGACGCCTTCCTGTCGGAGCGGCTGTACGACGAGCTGGAGCAGTGGGTGCCGCAGCTCACCCGCCGCACGCTGCCCGCCAAGCACTGGGTGCCGCGGACCCGCCCGGACCAGCTGGCCGGCTGGATCGAGGAGTTCGTCACCGCCAAGGAGGAGGGCGATCCGGCCAAGGAGGCAGCGCCGCGCGGGCGGTACGCGGACCGGTTCGGCGGCAGTCTGGTGCTGGTGACCGGCGCGGCGAGCGGCATCGGGCGGGCCACGGCGTTCGCGTTCGCCGAGGCCGGCGCGCGGGTGGTCGCGGTGGACCGGGACGCCGAGGGCGCGGCCCGTACGGCGGACCTCGCGCGGCTGATCGGGGCCGGCGCCGCCTGGTCGGAGGCGGTGGACGTCAGCGACGAGGCGGCGATGGAGAAGCTCGCCGAGAAGGTCGCCGCCGAATACGGCACGGTCGACGTCCTGGTGAACAACGCGGGCATCGGCCTGTCCGGCTCGTTCCTGGAGACCACCTCCGAGGACTGGAAGAAGGTCCTGGACGTCAACCTCTGGGGTGTCATCCACGGCTGCCGGATATTCGGCAGGCAGATGGCCGAGCGCGGCCAGGGCGGCCACATCGTCAACACCGCCTCGGCCGCCGCGTTCCAGCCCTCCAGGACGCTGTCCGCGTACAGCACGTCCAAGGCGGCGGTGCTGATGCTCAGCGAGTGCCTGCGCGCCGAGCTGGCCGGGCAGGGCATCGGCGTCAGCGCCATCTGCCCCGGCCTGGTGAACACCAACATCACCAGCGCCTCGCACGTCGCCGGGGTCTCGGCCGAGGAGGAGCAGCGCCGCCAGTCCAAGGCCGCGCGCCTCTACGGCCTGCGCAACTACCCACCGGAGAAGGTCGCCGACGCCATCCTGCGCGCGGTGGTCCGCAACCAGGCGGTCGTTCCGGTCACCCCCGAGGCGCGCGGCTCCCGCGCCCTGTCCCGCTTCGCGCCGCGCGCCCTGCGCGCGATAGCCCGGATCGAGCCGCTGTAGGAAGCGTCGCGACGGGTCGGACGGGTCCGATGCCGGGGTGGCGCGAGTCGGCCGGGACGTTACCGCGCCGCTGCACGCGGTCGTACCATCCCTCGCAGGAAGGGTCGCTGCGCAGGGCCGCCCGGTACCTCGCGTACTCCCCGGCCGCCCGGGCGGCGCGGGCACGGTGGGCGCGCGGCCATCTCGTGAGGAGCACCGCATTGACCGAGCAGCACAGCCCCCCGGCCGAGTACCGCATCGAGGAGCTGGCGCACCGGAGCGGCACCACGGTCCGTACGATCCGCGCGTACCAGGACCGTGGGCTGCTGCCCAAGCCGGAGCGCCGGGGCCGGGCGAACGTCTACGCCGACGCGCATCTCGCCCGGCTGCGGCAGATCTCCGACCTGCTGGACCGCGGGTACACCCTGGCCAGCATCAAGGACCTGCTGGAGGCGTGGGACGCGGGGCGGGGGCTGAGCGGGGTGCTGGGCCTGGTCGCCGAGATCGACGGGCCCTGGACGGACGAGGAGAGCGGCCGGATCTCCCGCGAGGAGCTGGACGCGGCCTTCGGCGGCAGCCCCGACGAGGCGGCGGTGGCCGACGCGGTGGAGCTGGGGGTGCTGGAGCCGGTGCCGGGCAGTCCGGAGGAGTTCCTGGTGCCCAGCCCGCAGGAGCTCGCGGTCGCGGCCGAGCTGCACGCCGCCGGCGTGCCACTGCCCGCCATCTCCGGGCACCTGAGGGAGTTGCGGGTGCAGGTGGAGCACATAGCCTCCCGTTTCCTGGACTTCACCACCGAGCACGTCTTCCAGCAGTACTTCGACCACCCGCCGAGCGACGCCGAGGCGGAGGAGGCGGCGGGACTGGTCCGCCGGCTGCGGCCACTGGCCCAGCAGACCGTGGACGCCGAACTGGCCCGGGCCATGCGGTCCTTGGCGAGCCGCTATCTGCGCCATCAGCTGCACAGCGAGGCCCCGGAGCGGCAGGCCGCCACCGAGCAGGTACCGCTGCCGGCCGCCACGGTGCGGTCCGTCCGTGACCTCGTCGGCCCGGCGGGCGTCGCGGCCTTCGTCGCCGCGGCCACCGACCGCGAGGTGAGCGCCCGCCGGATGGATGCCATGGTCACGCACGCCGGCGGGTCGGGACCGGGCACGGCCGGCGAGGACACGGGCGCGGGCGCGGGGGCCTAGGGAATGTCCGGTTTCGGCGTGGGCGCGTAGAGCCCGGTCCCGGCGGCGTTGAGCCGGTTTCGGCGTGGGCGCGTAGAGCCCTGCTTCAGAGCCGTGTGGGCCCGGCCGGTGCGATCATCGCCCCATGGACCGTCCGCATCTGCCCAGTACCGAAGCCGTCGTCGGCGCCATTCGTGAGGCCGCTCGTGCGCATGGCCGCGACATCGAAGTGACCCACGACATCGGGGCGGACCGCTCAGGCCGCCGGCTGTCCGCCGGTGCGTTCGCCGTCGCCGACCCGGACGGCTCGCTGCCGCACGAGGCGTACGTCGAACTGTCCGGTGGGGCACCGCACATCGCGGTCGAAGTGTTCTCGGAGGACGACGCCACCGTCACCGTCGAGGGCATCCCCTTCCAGGATCTGCCCCGCGACGCCGTCCCGGCCTTTCTGCACGCCGTGCTGGGCGACCTCGCCCACGTCAAGGGCCGCTTCTTTCCGCCCGGTTGGTGGCTGGTGGTGCCGCTCCCCGGCGACGAGACGTACAAGGAACTGGTCACCGGGCCCGGCCTGACACCGTGGCTCAGCTCGCGCGTGCGGTGAGGGCACCGTCCGGATGAGAGGGACCGTCCGGACGAGAGGGACCGTCCGTTTCACGTGAAACACCCGCTGTGCCGTCGACTGCCCCGACGCGAAGGCCCTTACAGCCCCGGCGCTCCCCACACCGGGAACCAGCGGCTCAGGTCCTTCTCCACGGTCAGGTCGTCACCGAGCAGGGACCGTACTTGGAGTTCGAGCGGGTTGTCGCGCTTCTCACCGGAGCCGGAGAGCGGCGCGAAGGGATAGAACGTGCCGCGCTTGTAGAGGTAGACCAGGGCGAGCGAGCGGTCCCGCTCGTCCCGGAAGCCGATCAGCGAACAGAGCAGCTGCGGCCCGAAGCCCTCGTCCTGGAGCGCGGTGTTGACCGCGTGCAGGTCGTTGACCAGGCCCGCCGTGTCCTCGGCGGCGTGCCGGGCGAGCATCCAGGTATAGCCGTACTGGTCCTGGCTGAACTCCACCGGCGGGCCGAGCAGCGCCCGTACGTCGGCCTGGATGCGGGCGAACGCCCCGCCCTCGACGCTCGCGAAGCAGACCGACCCCCGGCCGGTCGGCGTGAACCCGGTCGCGGCCTGCAGGGTGATCGCGGCGGACGGCAGCGCGAAGAGCTGGTCGAGGTCGGGGCGCACCGCCTTGCTGCGGCCGAGGATCACGTCCAGAAAACCCATCGAATGGCTCCCAAGGGCGGAGGGGCAGGAGGGGACTCATTGCCGCGCCCGGGCCAATGCCGCGCCCGGGCCAGTGCCGCACCCGGGCCAGTGCCGCGCCCGGGACGGTGCCGCACCCGGGACGGTTTCCGGTCCCGTTCACGGGCGGCCCAGCTGGGCGGAGATGCGGCCGAGCTGGTCCAGGCGCTGTTCCAGCGTCGGGTGCGAGGACAGCAGCTGGACGGCGTTCTCCTTGGAGAAGGCCGGGGCGAAGTAGAACGCGTTGAACGGCTCGGCCTTGCGCAGGTCGCGGGTCGGAATCCGCGCCATCTGGCCGGTGACCTTGGTGAGCGCGGCGGCCAGCGCGGACGGCCGCCCGGTGAGCAGGGCGGCGGCCCGGTCGGCGGACAGCTCGCGGTAGCGGGACAGCAGCCGGGTGAGCAGGAAGCTGATGACGTAGACCACCGCGCTGACGGCCGTGACGATCAGAATGGCGAGGGCGGCGTTGTTGTCCCGGTTGCTGCGCCCCACGCCGCTCCAGAGCGCCGCCCGGGTGATGATCCCGGCCAGTACGCCCAGGAACGAGGCGATGGTCATCACCGCCACGTCCCGGTGGGCGACGTGCGACAGCTCGTGCGCGAGCACCCCCTCCAGCTCCTCGGGCTCCAGCCGCCGCAGCAGCCCGGTGGTGGCACAGACCAGGGAGTTCTTCTGGTTGCGCCCGGTGGCGAAGGCGTTCGGCACGTCGCTGTCGGCGATGCAGACCTTCGGCTTGGGCATGTCCGCGAGCGCGCACAGCCGGTCCACGGCGCCGTGCAGCTCGGGTGCCTGCTCGGGGGTGACCTCACGCGCGCCCATACCGAACGCCGCGATCCGGTCGCTGAACCAGAACTGCGCGATGAACAGCGCGCCCGAGATCACCAGCACGATCACCCACGCGCCCTTGAGCAGCACCACCAGCACGCCGACGACCACAACGTAGAGCAGGCCGATGAAGAACATCGTCATGACCATGCGCGAGGTCAGTCCGCGGTCCGGGGCGAATCGGGTCTGTGCCATCAGGACCTCCAGCCGGACGGTCCAGCCGACCACCCGTACGACGACGCCTCTGCCCCGATTCTCCCTCTTGATTCCCCTTTGATTCCTCTTGGCGGGGTAAAAGGGCCTTGATCATTCCCCCCGCTCCGGGTGTTCCGGCCCCCGCGCCGGCACCAGCCGGCTTCGCCCGCCGGCGCCCCTACGGCCCCTACGCCGCCAGCTGTGCCGGGGCCTCGGCCGCGATCCGCTCGAACACCGACAGGTCCGCCGCGAAGATCGTGTCATCGATCGGCCAGTGCAGGACGATCTCGTCGATGCCCAGCTCGCCGTGGCGCCCGGCGAAGTCCACGAACGCGTCGACGGAGTCCAGCGGCCGGTCCGGCGTGAAGCCGGTCAGCAGGGTCTTGGGCAGCTTCCCGGCGTCCCGGCCGGCGGCCTCGCACGCCGCGCCCAGCTTCTCGATCTGCCCGGCGATCGCGGCGTGCGACTGCTCGGGCGTCCCGGCGGCGGACACCTTCGGGTCGCCCGTGGTGACCCACGCCTGGCCGTACCGCGCCGCCAGCCGCAGCCCGCGCGGCCCGGTGGCCGCCACCGCGAACGGCAGCCGCGGCCGCTGCACGCACCCGGGAACGTTGCGTACCTCGTGCGCGCTGTAGTGCTCGCCCTCGTACGTGACCGCGTCCTCGGTGAGCAGGCGGTCCAGCAGGGCGACGAACTCGGCGAAGTGATCGGCGCGTTCACGCGGCGTCCACGGCTCCTCGCCGGCGCCGAGCAGGGCGTACGCGTCGAAGCCGTTGCCGCCCGCGCCGATGCCGAGCGTGATCCGGCCGTCGCTGATGTCGTCCAGCGAGATCAGCTCCTTGGCGAGGGTGACCGGGTGCCGGAAGTTGGGGGAGGTCACGAGGGTGCCCAGCCGCATGCGGGAGGTCGCGGCGGCGGCCGCGGTCAGCGTGGGCACGGCACCGAACCACGGCCCGTCCCGGAAGGGCACCCGCCAGGAGAGGTGGTCGTAGGTGTACGCGGCGTGGAAGCCCAGCTCCTCGGCGCGCTGCCACACCTCCCGACCACCTTCGGACCAGCGGCGGACGGGGAGGATCACGGTGCTCAGTCGCATGTCAACGAGCCTACGGTGGACGCGGACCGGAAGCGCGTAAAGCTCATGCGCGCGACCCAGCGCACGCCTGTGCGTGCATATGCGGGAAGATGGCCTCGTGACTGATGGCCCTGTGACAGACGATCCCGCCGCCGAGCCACCGCTGCCCGGCCGCCGCACCCGGCTGATCGCCACGGACCTCGACGGCACCCTGCTGCACGACGACAAGACCGTCTCGGACCGTACGATCGCCGCACTCGCCGCCGCCGAGGAGGCCGGCATCGAGGTCTTCTTCGTCACCGGCCGGCCGGCCCGCTGGATGGACGTCGTCAGCGACCACGTGCACGGACACGGCCTGGCGATCTGCGCCAACGGGGCCGCCGTCGTCGACCTGCACCGCGGCCGCCGCATCGTCGAGGTCCGCGCGCTGGAGCGGAGCGCGGCGGTCGGCGTCGTAGAGGCGCTGCGCGCCGCGGCACCGGGTACGTCGTTCGCCGTCGAGCGCACCGGCGGCATCCACTACGAGCCGCAGTACCCGCCGTTCCACCTCGACCCGGCCGCGCTGATCGCGCCCGTCGAGAAGCTGCTCGGCGAGGAGTTCGAGAAGGCCGGCCAGCCCGTACTGAAGGTCCTCGCCCACCACTCCGAGCTGGACCCGGACGCGTTCCTCGCCCTGGCCCGCGAGGCCGCCGGGCACCTCGCCTCGTTCACCCGGTCCAGCCCGACCGCGCTCCTGGAGATCAGCGGCGCGGGCGTCAGCAAGGCCGGCACGCTCGCCCGCTGCTGCGCCGAACGCGGCATCGCACCGCACGAGGTGGTGGCGTTCGGCGACATGCCGAACGACCTCGAAATGCTGACCTGGGCCGGTACGGCGTACGCCATGGCCAACGCCCATCCGGACGTACTGGCCGCGACCACCCACCGCACGGCGGCCAACAACGAGGACGGCGTCGCTCTCATCATCGAACGTTTGATCGACCAGCTACTGAAGGAACGGTCCGGCAGCTGACCCGCCCGCGCCGCACGGCCGTACTGCCGGGGCAGCGGCGCCTCACACCAATACCGCTGACCGGCCAGCACCTCACACTCGTACGCCGCGCCCCCGCAGCCAGTGGAGCGGCTCGATCGCCGCATTGGTACCGGGGCCGCGCCGCACCTCGAAGTGCAGGTGCGGCCCGGTGGAGTTCCCGGTGTTCCCGGACAGCGCGATCGGCTGCCCGGGACGCACCCGCTGCCCCGGGCGCACCAGTACCGCCGAGAGGTGCGCGTACTGCGTGTACGTGTGCGCGCCGTGCCGCACCAGCACGCTGATCCCGAACGGGCCCCCGCACTCCACCGCCGTCACCCGGCCGCGGCCCACCGACCGCACGGGCGTGCCGACCGGCACCGCGAAGTCCTGCCCCGTGTGGCGGTGCGCCCAGTGCGCACCGGCGCCGCCGAACGAGGCCGACAGCGAGTACTTCGTCACCGGCCGGGTCCACCCATGGGCGGGCGCGGCGGCGGGCGCGAGGAGCCGGGCGGCCGAGGCCACCCGGTCCGGCGGCCCGGCACAGCCGCCGGACGACCCGGCCGCCCCGGTCACCAGCCGCCACAGCCGCCCGCGCGCCCGGTCCAGGCTGCGCCCGATGCGCGCGCGCTCACCGGCCAGCCGCTGCTGCCGGGCGTCGAGGGCCTGCGTACGGCCGGCCGCCGCGGCACTCCCCGCCGCCAGCTTCCGGCTCGCGCGCAGCGCCGTACGCGCCCGGACCGCCAC